>NZ_NOIW01000054.1:0-37989 GCF_002708645.1 Sphingobium sp. IP1 | reverse complement strand
CTGGACGGGCAGGACGATGGCGGGCGGGCTGTCGGCGATCATGGCGCGACAGCCGCATCGGTGGCGCGGGCGAAGTCCGCCAGCATGCGGTTGCTGTCCGGTGCGACCGCTGTGAACAGGGCGAAGGCATGGGCCGCCTGCATCACCGCCATGCCGCCGCCGGTCAGTATGGCGCAGCCCTTGGCCTGCGCGGCCACCAGCAACGGGGTGTGCAGCGGGAAATAGATGATGTCCGACACCCATTGATCGGGCGTCAGCAGATCGGGATCGAAGGGCAGGCCGGGATGGCTGAGCATGCCGATCGGGGAGGTCTGGACCACGCCATCGGCGCCGGCGATGGCATCGGCCGCATGGGCCATGGCCTGCACCCGCGCCGCCGGGAAGAGCGCGCCAAGCCGATCGGCCAGCGCCGCCGCGCGGTCCTGTGCCGGATCGACGATGGCAAGATGCGTCGCGCCAAGGTCGAGATGGGCATAGCCGACCGCTGCCGCAGCGCCGCCTGCACCGATCATCGCGATCCGGCCGCGCGGGCGATCGGCGAGGCCGGAGAGGAAATGGGCGCGATAGCCCGACCAGTCCGTATTGTCGCCATGCGCCCGGCCGTTGCGGAACAATATGGTGTTGACCGCGCCCAATGCCCGCGCCGCGTCGGACAGGCTGTCGAGCAAGGGCATGACCGCCTGCTTGAAGGGATGGGTGACGTTGATCCCGTCAAAGCCCATCGCGCCCAGCATCGGCAGCAGGCGGGGCAGGTCGTCCGCGTCATAGCCCATCGGATCGGCATCAAGGATGCGGTAGACGAGGGGCAGGCCGAGCGCCTTTGCCTCCGTCTCGTGCATCTGCGGGCTGCGCGATCCGGCAATGCCCTGGCCGATCAGGCCGCAGAGAATGGACGCGCGGAGGCGATCCGCGACGGGCGCGGGCGACTGGAACATGGCATTATCCTTGGAAGAGGGGCGGTCAGTCGGCCTTGGGCAGGCGGATCATCGCGGCGCAGATGCCCGCGATGACGGCCGGCACCGCGAAGACACCGAAGATGACAGGCAGTGAGACTTTCGCCGCGAGCAGGAAGCCGCCCAGCATCGGCCCGATCACCGCGCCGATCCGGCCGACGCCCATGGCCCAGCCGATGCCGGTGCCGCGTGCTTCGGGCGGATAGAGGCTGGCGGCGAGCGGGTAGCAGCCGTTGAAGCCGCCCTGGACGAAGACGCCGATCAGGAAGGCGGTGGCGAGCGTCGCGACCAGCGGCATCGCGACCGATCCGAACAGGACCAGCGTGACGGCAGCGGCCGACATATAGCCCAGGATGAGGCGGCGCAGGTCGAAATGGGTGCCGGCGATGCCGATCAGGGTCACGCCGACAAAGGCGCCGATATTGTAGATGGCGCCGGCATAGATGGCGTCCTTGGCCGGCAGGCCGGCCTCGACCGCCAGCTTGGGAATCCAGCTGATGACGAAATAGAGCGTCATGAAGCCCGAGATGGTGGCCATCCACAGCAGGATGGTGCCGGTTGCGCGGCCATCGGTCAGCAGGCCGCGGACGCCGGCCTTGTTGGCTTCATGCACCTTCTTGGCGGGCAGCGTATCGACCGCCGGCTGGCCCATCGAGCGGAGCAGGCGGTTGGCCTTTTCCAGCGCGCCTTTGGGCTGGCGGCTGAGCAGGAAGTCGATGCTTTCGGGCAGCAGCAGCCAGACGAAGGGAAGGGACAGGGTGCAGAGGATCGCCGCGCCCAGCAGCATTGCCTGCCAGCCATAGATGGGCAGCAGGTTGGCGACGACGAAGCCGGTGATGGTGGCGCCGACCGGATAGCCGGCCTGGAGGAAGCCGACCGCGAAGGTGCGGTGCCGGGGCGGGGCATATTCGGCGGTCAGCGCCGCCATGCTGGCCAGTACCGTGCCGATGCCGATGCCGACGATGAAGCGGCTGACGATCAGTTCGCCGATATTGGCGGCCATGGCCGAGCCGAACATGGCGCCGGCCATCATCACCAGCGAGGCGAGGATCAGTTTGCGGCGGCCGAACCTGTCGGCCATCGGCGCGATCAGCAGGCCGCCGGCGGCCATGCCGGCCAGCCCGGCGCTGAACACCACGCCCAGCCGTTCGGGCGTCACCTGCCAGTCGGTCGACAGGGCGGGGGCGATATAGGACAGGATCAGCACGTCCATGCCGTCGAGCATGTTGAGGATGAAGCAGATGGCGACGACCAGTATCTGGCGCGCGGTCCATAGGCTGTCCGACGCGACGGGCGCAGCCTGGCCGTCAACGGTCACATAGGGCCGCACGGACACGCTGCCGGTGGCGGAATAGCTGGCCATTTCGAATAATGCCTTTCATCCTCTCGCGGCGCCCTGCGCCCTTGCCTTGCTTGTCCGGTGGCCTGTCGGCTTCTATTCTGCGGATAGCTATGCCTCATCCATTCAATAGGTAATTTCCACCGCTCCAGATGCGCTTCGCTATATCGCTATGTTATGGCTTTGGCGGGCGCGGCAGGGCGAGCATCGCACTGCGGGCAATCTCCTCGAAGGTTTCGCCGATGATGGCGCGCGGCGATTCCATATTGCGGTTGATATAGACCGGAAGCACGCCGGGGTCTTCAAATTCCAGGAAGCGGACGGTGTCGGCATGGGGCTGCATCGCGGTGAAGCTGTCGACCAGCGCCACGCCCATGCCGTTGGCGACGAAGGCGACCGCGGTTTCGGCGAAGCGGATATAGGTGGAAACGTCCGGCTCCTGCCCGGCGCGGGCGAACATGTCGGCGATGATCCGGCCATGGGGCGTGTCGGGGCGGAAGGATTGCAGTTGCGCGCCGGCAATGTCCGCCACGCCGATCCGGCCGCGATCCGCCAGCGGATGTTGGCTGGGCACGGCGCAGACCATGCGCCCGGCGCCGATCCGGCTGGACAGGATGTTGGGATGGTCGATCGGAAAGACGGTCAGCGCATATTCGCCGCGCTGGAGCGCGAGATAATCGATCGCCTGCTCGACCGAGAGAATATCGAACTGGATGGTGAGGCCGGGATAATTGGCGCTGAGCCGGGCCAGCATCTGGGGCAGGATCGAATGGCCGAGCGAGGGCGACGCGCCGACGCGAAAGGTCTTGTCCTCACCCTTGGCCAGCCGGCGGATGACATGGGCGAGGTCGTCGAAGCCCTTGTAGATGCGTTCGATCTCCTCGAACAGCACGCCGGCTTCCTGGGTCGGCACCAGCCGGCCGCGGGTGCGGTCGAACAGGCGGAACTGCAGCCGGTCTTCCATATGGCCGAGCATCCGACTGAGACCGGGCTGGGACGTGCCGAGCATCCGCGCAGCGCCGCTGACCGTCTTGGTAATCATGACGGCGCGGAAAATTTCTATCTGTCGAACCGTGAGCATCGAACGTCCATGATCCTGCACCGGATGGATAGCACGTGCTAGCCCAGCGGGGCGGCGCATGAAAGCCCGCCGCGTGGGTGCCGGTCGTTCGAAGGCGGGTTTCCAATGTGCGCGGGCAGAGGGCAAGGGGGTGCCCGCGCACATCGATCAGCCAGGGATCAGAAGCGAACCTTGGCACCGACCGTCATGTAACGGCCGATCGTGTCATAATGGATCGCGCCATAGGTGGTCAGCGGCGGATCGCGGTCGAACAGGTTGTTGACGTTGGCGAACAGGGTGAACTTGTCGACATTCACCTGGGCGCCGAGGTCGACATAGACGCGGGCGGCGATGTCGTTGTTGGCGATGTCCAGCGCATGGTTGAACTTGCCGCCGCCGACATAGCGGACGCGGGCGTCGACCGAGACGTCCTGGCTGCTGTAGTTGATCGACCCGGTGGCGCGCCAGTGCGGCGTGCCGAAGCTGACATTGTCGCCAACGTCACCGGCGCGGTCGACGCTGGTCATGCCGTCGTTGATCAGCACCTTGTCGACATAGGTGGCAAGGCCGCGGAAGCGCATCGTGCCGCCCAGGCCGCCGCTCACCTTGCTCAACGGCAGGGTGTAGCTGGCCTCGATATCCACGCCGGCGGTCTTGTATTCGGCCAGGTTGATATAGGTGGTGTAGATGGTGGTGGGGGCACCCGCGCTGTCGCGCACGATCTGGCTGCACAGGTCGGTATTGCCGTTGGCGCAACCGCTGATGACGTCCTGTGCGCCCAGCGAGGTGATCGCGTCCTTGAGCTTGATGTTGTAATAGTCGACCGACAGGTTGAAGCCCGGCAGGAAGGTCGGCGTGAACACCGCGCCGGCGGTCAGCGTGCTGCCGATTTCGGGCTTCAGGTTCGCATTGCCGCCGCCATAGCGGGTGATCGAGTAGGTGCTGCCATTTTCCGCGACCGTGGTGAAGCTGGTCGTGGTGGTGGTGTAGAGTTCCGCCAGGCTGCCCGAGCGGATGTCACGCGAACGCGACACGCGCAGCAGCAGATTGTCGAAGATGCGATCGGTCACGCCCAGCTTCCACGACCAGATACCACCGCTGGTGCTGTAGCGGCTGTAGCGGGCCGCGCCGTTGACATCGAGCTTGCTGAACGGCTGGTCGAGCAGCGGGATGGCGACTTCGCCGAACGCTTCCTGGACGTTGAACCCGCCGTCGAGCGGCGAGAAGTTGAAGCGGCTGAAGCCCTTGGCGGCCGAGGTGGCGTCGAGGCTGTTGGTGACCTGCTCTTCCCAGCGGGCTTCCGCACCGAAGGCGACCGAAACCGGGCCGGCCCAGGTGGAGAAGGGATCGCCGCGCAGGCTGGCGCCGGCGCTGTCGAGCTTGGTGGTGTAGACGACGCGGGCGACATTGCCGAACACATAGTCGATCGCGTCCTGGCTGGCGGCGCCTTCGCCCAGGATGTTGAGCGGGCGGCAGGCGGTCGTCGGATCGGTGAGCGCGGTGCGGCAGACGATATTGCCGCTGCTGTCGGTCACGGCATCCAGCGCGGCGGTCAGGTTCGCGCCGGTGATCTGGTTGTCATAGCTCTGCATGTTGCGGTTTTCGCCATGGCTGTAATAGGCCGAATAGCGCCATTTGCCGTCCGCGAAGCTGCCATCGACGCCGATCGCGCCTTCCACATTCTGGCGATAATAGCCGAAGGTGCGATAGCCATAATCCTCGAAGAAGCGGCCGACCTTGATGCTGGTCTCGCCAGCGGCGGCGAGCTGATCGCGGATCGACTGCGACAGATAGGGATTGCTGGCCGACAAGGTGTAGGTGCCATTTTCCGCATAAAAGGGATATTTGGCCCAGATGCGGCTGTAGCTGCCGTCCGCCCAGAAGGTGGCGTCGCCAACCTCGAAGCTGGCGCGGGCATAGCTGTTGACGCGCTGATAGGGGTTGGTCAGCGCATATTCGTCGTTGGTGGCCACGCCTTCGCCGCCGACCATGGTCGAACCGCTGATCTGGCTGCCGTACTGGAAGGCGCGCAGCGTGCCGTCCGAATTGAAGGTCTGGCCCTTGAGCGTGCCCGAGGTGATCAGGCCGCCGAGGCTGGTGGTCGAGCTGTTGACGTCGCGCACCAGAATATAGTCATGGTCGCCCGTGGTCGGCGAGAAGAGGTTGGCGCTGCCGACATTCTTGCGCGAGTTGCGGTCCAGAATGCCCTCGTCATTCTGATATTCGGCGCCGATCATGAAGTGGCCGCGGCCGTCGGCGAAATGGGTGCCGAAGGTGCCGTCGAAGCTGTAGCGATAGCCGTCGCCGCGCGACGACACGCCGCTCTGCGCGCCGATGGTCAGGCCTTCCAGATCATCGTCGAGCATGATGTTGACGACGCCGCCGATCGCGCCCGAGCCCCAGGCTGCGCTGGCGCCGCCGGTGACGATCTCGACCCGCTTCACCAGGCCCTGCGGCACGGTGTTGAGGTCCGACGAGCCGGTGAAGCGGCGGTTGTTGAGCAGGGTCAGGGTGCGGGTGACGCCCAGGCCGCGAAGGTCCATCGCCGACGAGGAGGAGTTGGTGTTGGCGACGGTGCTGGCCGGCGACTGGGTCGCGCGGAACTGCGGCAGGTCGTTCAGCACCTGCGCGATGCTGGGACGGGCGCCCTGGCGCAGTTCGCTTTCGCCCACGACGGTGGTCGGGGTCGGCGCGTCGAAGCCCTTGCGGTCGATGCGCGAACCGGTGACGACGATCGAACCGGCGTCATCGTCGGCGGCGGGCGTGCTGTCCTGTGCCATGGCGACCTGCGCCGTGGCGAGCGACAGGACCAGAGCGGCCCCGGCGCTGCCCGCCATCAGCAGGCGGCGAAATCCAGTGTCTTCAATACGCATTTCCAATAGTCCCCTTTTGCTCTTGCTTATGTTGTGGCCGCGACCCGAGCGGCTCTTGTGTGATGGCTGAAAATCAGTCGGCGACGCGGCGGAAGGCGACGTCGTAGGCACGCCCTTCGCCAAAGCGCAGCGCGGTGACCGCGCCCGATGCGTCGCGTTCGAACTTGACGGTGATGCGCCCGGCGCCCGGCGCGGCCTCGCCGGTGAAGACGTCGGCATAAGCGGGGCTGAGCGGCGTGTTGTACCAGCGCGGGCCGCTATAGGTCAGCGTGTCGCCCTGCTGCTTGAAGCTGAGGCAGGCGAAGGTGTCGACGCCGCAGAAACGGCCGACATAGGGCTTGGCGTCGAAGGCGGTGACGGCATCGACCTTGCGATAGGCGATCTTCTCGCCCTCGCGATGTTCCAGCGTCAGGCCGGTCTTGCCGAAGGCGAAGATATCCTCGCGCTGCGCCCAGCGGCCCGGACCCACCGGCGTCAGCACCCGGCCGTCGGCGCGCAGATTGCCCTTGTCGTCGCTGTCGAAGCGCACCGGGAAGCCGGTCATGCCGTCGGCATAGGTGCCCGAGGGCAGCGGCCCCTTGGGGGTATAGGCCTTGGCCTTGTAGGCGGGCAGGAAGATGTCGGCGACATCGCGGCCCAGCACCGGCGTATCGGCATTGCCGCTATTGCAGAGCAGCGACACGGCCAGCTTGTGCTGCGGATAGCGGGCCATCCAGGCGCGGTAGCCGCCGGTCGAACCGCTATGGCTGACTTCCTGCTGGCCATGATGGTCGAGGTTCACCAGCGCCAGTGCATAGGCGATCGGCGTGCCGTCATTGAGCTTGGTCGGCGTCTGCATTTCGGCGGTGAAGCCGGTGCCGAACGTGTCGGCGTCGAGCGCCGCCTGCCACTTCACCAGGTCGCCGACCGTGGTCAGCAGGCCGCCATTGCCATAGGCGTCCTCGATCACCTGGTCGTTGCGATAGACGCCATCGTCAAATTCATAGGCGCCGGTGCGGCCCGGCACGACATCGCCATGGTCGTCGCGCCAGCGTGTGTGGGTCATGCCTAGCGGCTTGAAGATATGATCCTGGGTGAAGTCGGCGAGCGACTGGCCGCTGACCCGCGCGACGATGATGGCGAGCAGGTTATAGTTGCTGTTGCTGTAGAGATAATGGCTGCCGGGCGCGAAGTTCAGTTCCTTCTGGCGCGCGACGATGTTCAGCATGTCCTGATTGTCGGCGGTGCGGCTGTTGCGCGGCCAGCCCTCGATCGCGGCGACCGAGCCCCAGTCGCGCAGGCCGCTGGTGTGGTGCAGCAGGTGGCGGATCGTGACCGGGGTGCCGTAATCGGGCATTTCCGGCACGACCTTGCGGATGTCATCGTCCAGCGACAGCTTGCCGGCATGCGCCAGCATTAGCGTCGCGGCGGCGGTGAACTGCTTGGAGTCCGATCCGGCCTCGAAGATGCTGTCCGGGGTGAGGGGGACGCCCAGTTCCAGGCTGGCCATGCCATAGGCGCGGGTAGCGATCGCCTGCCCATTGCGCGAGACGGCGACGGCGCAGCCGGGGGCGGTCTTGCTGTTCCAGCGCGCGAACAGCGCGTCGAGGCGGGCGAGCGACGCGGCATCAGCCGGGGCCGGGCTGGCCGATTGCGCCATGGCGGCAGCGGGCAGTGCCGCAGCCATGCAGATGAGCGCCCCCGCGAGCGAGGACCGAACGGTCGTCATATCTATTTTCCCCTTGTGCGCCCGAAGCGCTCTTGCCGCGCTGCGATCTGTTTTTTCTGGCGGCGCGTACGGCGGAAAATCCGTCGTCGTCCGTCCTTCCTGGCGAGTCCTAACCGGAGTCGCTGTCACGAACCTGACACAGAGAGGGGTGAGGCGGCCGATCTTGCAATCAACGGCAAGATAAGGGCTTTTATTTGGTATTTGCATTCCTGCTGTGGATGCGTATCGCAATTTAATGTCGATCGAGGGTGCCTGCCGGGATCGGTAGGAGTGCTGTAATGCGTTTGTTGCTGGTGGAAGATGATGAGCGTCTGGCGCGGGGGATCATGGCCTCGCTGGAAGGCGCGGGCTTTGCCGTCGACATATTGACCAGCGGCGAGGATGCGCTGCGGCTGGCCGATCAGGAACCCTATAGCGCAATCATCCTGGACCTGGGCCTGCCCGACCTGGACGGCCTGGAAGTGCTGAGCCGGCTGCGCGCGCGCGGTGCGCGGACGCCGATCATCATCCTGACCGCACGCGACATGATCGACGACCGGATCAATGGTCTGGATCGCGGCGCCGACGATTATATGGCCAAGCCGTTCGATCCGCGCGAACTGGAATCGCGGGTCCGCGCGCTGGTGCGGCGCAGCCAGGGCACGCTCGATCCGGTGCTGCGCATCGGCACGCTGAGCTTCGACCGGTCCAGCCGCACTGTCTATCTGGAAGGCAGCATGATCGACCTGCGCCGGCGCGAACTGGCGGTGCTGGAAACGCTGATGGGCCGGCCGGGCAAGGTGGTGGCCAAGGAAAGGCTGTCGGCCGAAGTGTTCAACTTCGACGATGCCGTCACGCCCAATGCACTGGAAGTCTATGTCGGCCGCCTGCGCCGCAAGTTGCAGCCGTCAGGCCCGTCGATCCGCACGATCCGCGGCCTGGGCTATATGATCGAAGCGGCCTGAGCGCCGGGCTGATCGACCGCCATACACATGCGCAGATTGTCTTCCTCGCTGCGGCTGCGCCTGACCGGGGCGGTGATGATGCCGCTGACGGCGCTGGTGCTGGTCTTTTCCGTCATCACCGCACTGGTCAATCACAATACCGAGGCGGACACGGTCGACCGGGTGCTGGTGGGGTCGGTCCGCACGCTCAGCCTTGCCTATAACAGCCCGCCCGCCGACCAGAAGCGGCTGGTGCCGCTGGTCATTCACCTGCTCCAGCGTCGCGCCCGGCCGGTGGTCCATTACAGCGTCTATCGCGGCACCACGCTGGTCGCCGGCGATCCCAGCCTGAAGCCGCCCGCCGACTATCGCGCGGACTGGGATGGCGTGACCGATCGCCATCCGCCCGCGACCTTCAAGAATGCCTATCGCAAGACGCCGCTGGTGCGCGGCTATCTCGATCCGGCGGACGCCCATTATGTTACCCAGGCGGCCTATCTGCGCAGCGGCACGCTGCACGGCAAGCCGGTGCGGATCGCGACGGAGATGCGCCGCGCTTATGGCGATGACAGGCTGATCGCGATCCAGATTGCCGACTATCTGGATGATCGGTCTGCCTATGAACGGCTGTTCCTGCGCCAGGTGCTGCTGGTCGGCGTCGCGGTGCTGCTGGTCACCGGGCTGCTCTTCTGGTGGGCGATCCGCTGGGGGCTGCGGCCGCTGTCGGACCTGACGGGGCAGGTGGAGGCCGCCCGGCGCGAGGCGTCCCCGGCCTTCCGCATGGAAATGGCGGAAGCTACGCCGGTCGAGATCAAGCCGTTCGTCGCGGCCTTCAACGGGCTGATGGCGCGGTTGGAGCGGGCGACCAATTCGCTGCGGCAGTTCACCTCCAACGCCTCGCACCAGATGCGCACGCCGCTCGCCGTGGCGCGGGTCCATCTCGACGTGCTCGACCGCTATGGCGCGGCCTCGCCACAGGGCAAGGCGGCGTTGCAGGATATTCCCCACGCCATCGACAGCCTCGAACAATTGCTGCGCCAGTTGATCGCGCTCGCTCGCAGCGAGGAGGATGGCGACATGCGCATGGGGCCGTTCGACCTGTCCGAAGTCGCTGCGGACGTGATCGCCGATCGCGCGGCCCAGGCGCCGGCCGATATCGAGATCGGCTATGACAAGGCGATGGTCGGCCCGGCGATGGCGGTCGGCCAGCCGGGGCTGGCGGCGGAGCTGATCGGCAATCTGCTCGACAATGCGATCCGCTACAACCGGCCGGGCGGCACGGTCACCGTCCATCTCTATCGCCGCGAGGGGCAGGCGATGGTCGATATCGACGATGATGGTCCGGGCATTCCCGAGGCGCAGCGCGAAAAGGTGTGGGACCGTTTCTATCGCATGCCCGGCAACAGTGCGACGCCGGGCACCGGCCTTGGCCTGCCGATCGCCCGCGCGCTCGCCGACCGGATGGGGGCGCAGATCAGCCTAGCCGACGGACGGACCGGCCGGGGGCTGTGCGTCACCATCGCGTTTCGCGCCGAATAGCGCCGCCGAACAGAAAAGCCTGTCCCGGCGACAGGTTCATGTCAGCCCGACCGGCTATCCCCGACACAAAGTTACAAAGGGGAAGTCCGTTGATGCTGTCCAAGATTCTTCGCCGCCGCGCGGTCCGCAGCCTGTCGCTGGCCGGCGCCGCGCTGATGCTGACCGCGCCGATCGCGGCCCATGCCGAGGAAGAGGAAAGCGGTGGCCAGCTGTCGACCAGCCGCGTGCCGACCAGCCCGATCGCCGGTGATTTCAGCTTCGCGGCGGTGGGCGACCTCATCTATCTGCGTCCGATGCTGGCGACGATCGAGCAGCAGTCGCCCGACATGCTGCGTATCCTGCGTGGTGCGGACGTGACCTTCGGCAATTTCGAGACGACCGCGCTCGACCTCAAGACCTTCAAGGGCTCGCCCCAGGCGGAGTCGGGTGGCACCTGGATGCTGGCCGATCCCGCCGTTCCGGCTGATGTCGCGAAGATGGGCATCGACATTGTCGGCCATGCCAACAACCACGCCACCGATTGGGGCGTGGAGGGGCTGTATGACACGCTGGCGCTGCTCGACGGCGCGCATATCGTCCATGCCGGCACCGGCCGTTCGATGACCGCGGCCCGTGCGCCGGCCTATTATGACGGGCCGCATGGCCGCGTCGGACTGGTGTCGGCCACCACCAGCTTCACGCCGATGTCGCCGGCCTCCGATCCGCTGGGCCAGGTGCCCGGCCGTGGCGGCGCCAATGCCATCCGCAGCATCGAGGTCGGTCTGGTGTCCGACGCCGATCTGGCGACGATCGCGCGGCTTGCCGGGACCAAGGCGGGGGCGCCGGTCAAGATGAAGGGCCGCGAATATCGGGCGACGACAACCCCGACCGCACCGATGACGATCGAATATGATCTCAATGTCAAAGATGTCGCCGCCAACATGCTGGCCGTGCGCCAGGCCAAGCAGAATGGTAATTTCGCGGTCTTCTCGCTGCATAATCATGAGCCCGGCAATGCCAGCCAGACGCCCGCCAATTTCGCCCAGGGTCTGGCGCATCAGGCGATCGATGCCGGCGCGGACGCCTATGTCGGCCATGGCCCGCACCAGCTGCGCGGGATCGAGATCTACAAGGGCAAGCCGATCTTCTATTCGCTCGGCAACTTCGCGATGATGAACAACAGCCTGGATGACCTGCCGGCCGACATGTACGACCAGTTCGGCATCACGCCGGGCAGCGTGACCGCACCTGAGCTGCTGCAGGCGCGCGGCGCGAAGGAATTTGGCGATCCCAACCTCTATGAAACGGTGATCGCGGTGAGCCATTACAAGGATGGCCAGCTGAGTGAAATCCGCCTCTATCCCGTTGACCTGGGCGTCAACGCGACGGGCGCGGGCAAGGGCGTGCCGCACCTGGCCGATGCCACCGTGGGCGCGCGCATCCTGGAACGGCTGCAGCGCCTGTCCGCGCCGTTCGGCACGAAGATCGAGACGGTCAAGGGCGTAGGCGTGATCCGCGTGGCAGCGTCGCGCCCCTGATCTAATGGCGGCTTCAGGGGCGCGGGACGGCGGCCCTGAAGCCGGCCTGCCTATTCCGCGCTGTCGAGCGCGAAGAGATCGAGCCGTTCGGCCAGCGCGGCATCGTCGAGATGCTGCGGGTTGGCGGCGCGCATCTGGGTGCGGGCATGGGGCTTGATCCGGACGGCTTCGGCGCTGGCATTGTCGCCATGGCGGAACACGTCGATCACGCTGTCGAGATTTTCATAGACGACCGCGCGCTTTTCCGATGGGGCGGCGATCACCACCTGCAGCCCGATATCGTCGTAAAATTCGAGCAGGGTGCGCTGGTTGGGGCCGTCCATCTTGCTGAACGCCTCGTCGAACACGGCAAGGCCCAGGCCCAGCTCCGCCCGCTCATATTGCCGGCGCGCGCCATGATAGATGCTGGCCAGCGCCGCACCGATCACCACATAATAGGGCACCTGCCGCTCCGCGCCGCTCGCCGTGCCCTTGCGCTTGTCATAGCTGGTGGTGCGGCCCTTGTTCACATCCTCCATGCGCAGGTCGAAGGTGAAGTAATTGCGGTAGTCCTGATAGGCCGAGAAATCGAGGGACTCGTCGCTCAGCAGCCGTTCGACCTCCGCCAGTGCCTGGTCATGTTCGGCGTCGCGCGGGGCGGCCCGGCCAAAGAGGGCGTCGAAGGTCAGTTCGTCATGCTCGCTCTCGCGCGCCAGCCGGTGGAGCGCGGCAAACTCCTCCTTGGGACGGGCGTGGAGCGTGTAGATCTCGCCGTGAAGCGGCCGCATCCGCAGCGCGCGGGTGAGGTTGTCCAGCTCCGAACGCAGATCGTTGAAGCGGGCGTTCAGCTCATGGATGAAGGCGGTGCGGAACAGCTGGCCGATCTGTTCGGCGGCTTCGTCGGCCTGGCGCCGATACTGGATCAGCTCATTTTCCTCCAGCGCCGCGATATTGGCGGCGAGCCAGGGCTTCACCTCGGTCGCGATCGCGCCGGGCAGGGCAATGGGGGCGCTATTGTCGAAATCGGCGCGGTAATGGCCCAGCGTCTCGCGAATTTCGCCCTGCAACGCCTGATAGGCGTCGCGGGCCTCGTCCGCGCGCTTCATCATCTCCTGCACCAGTCGGGGCAGGGCGCGTCCGCGCTGCTGGCTATAGGCCTCGCGCAGGATCGAGAGGCTGGCCGATGAGCGCACCCGATCCTTGAACAGGGCGCGCCGCGAGCGTAGGCAGAGCCAGGAGCCGGGCTGGGCATCGCCCGCATCGAGCCGCCGCTGGATTTCGATCCGGGCCTGGCCAAGCTGGCCGCGCCGGCCGATCAGTTCTTCCTTTTCCTCGGTGGCGCTGCGCAGTTGCAGCTTCACTCTGTCCAGATTGTGCTGGATCGCCGGATCGACCGTCATCGCGATCTTGTCGAGCCGGTGCTGCAATTCGGAGCGGCTTTCCTCATGCTGGTCGATCGCGGCGACCAGCAGGTCGAGCCGGTCGGCCGGATCGACATCGGCCATCAGCGGCAGCAGCTTGCGATGAATATCGTCATGGAACCGCTCGGTTTCGGCATGGACGGCGATCAGCGCCTGCCGATCCTCGATCCGGGCGAGCAGTTCGGCCTCCATCAGCGGGGCTGCGGCCCGGCCGATCTTGAGGTCGCGGGTGCGCAGCACCTCGACCACGATGCCGCTATTATAGGCGCCATCGCGCATGATCGCGCGGCCGCCGGCCAGCAATTCCGCCTGGGTGCCGGCGAGGCGCACCTGACCGGTGCGGAAGCGCAGGAAGGCGATCGCCAATGGGTCGTCGCTGGCAAAGACGGTGGCGAGGGAATCGGTGTCGAAGCCGGGCGGCTGTTCGGCGAGGCGGCGGCTGTTGATGACCCGGCATCCGCGGAAGCCGTCACGGTTGGCGCGCACGATCTCGACCGCGCGGGACGCATGTTCGGGATCGACCAGGATCGCCTCGCGGTCGCGCCCAAGCAGTGCTTCCGCCGCTTCGCGCCATTGCGGATCGACGATTTCGGCCACCTGGCAGAGCGTGCGCGGGCGCATATTCTCCCGCTCCAGCGCGGCCATCAGGCGGATGGTGCGATCGTCCAGGCTCACCTGGCCGGCGCGCGCCTTGTCGCGGCGCGCGACCAGATCGGCCAGCTCGTCCTGCAGGCCGCGCCGCTGGGCGATCGCCTGGTCACGCCGTTCCTGGATCTTGGCGACGCTGTCGATGGCGCTGCGGCGGGCGCTGGCGATCAGATCCTCGATCGCCAGCGGATCGCGCGGCCATGTCGGCGGCTCCAGCCCGTCGCTCTGCTGCCGCAGCGCCTCCAGCGCCTGGAACAGGGCGCCGAGCTTCAGGGGCGCGAGCCGCTCGCGATGGTCGAGCAGGCTGGCGCCGAGCGCGGCCGCACGAAAACGGGCTTCGAGCCGTTGCACCACGCCGGTGCGGGCCAGGTCCACGGCCTTGAGTTCGCTCGCGACCACGGCACGCTTGCCGGCGGCGCCCTCCGCCACGGACTGGGCGAGCAGGCTGTCCTGCCGATCGCCCAGTGCCGCGATCTCCGCATCGCAGCGGCCGATATCCTGCTGGATGTCGTCCAGTTCCGCCAGCGTGTCGCGCCGTTCGCGCAGATTGGCGATCAGCGCGGCGCCCGCCTCGATCATGGCGGCGAGGCGGGCGGTGCCGCGGGCGACATCCTCCCGCTCCAGCAAGGTGACGAAGCGGGATACGAGTTCGGCCAGCGCCCGCAGCGCGTCGAGCCGCCGTTCAAGCTCATGCACATCCTTCTGGATGTCGCGATAGCGCTGGATGCCCTCGCGCAGCTCGCCGATGTCGATGTCGTTTCGGGCGAGCAGGAAATTATGCACGAAGCCCTCGACCGAGCGCATATCCTCGAACGACAGGGCCATGACGAAGGCGCGGATGAAGCGATCCGGATCGCTGTGGCGCCGGCCGGTGAACAGCTGGCGCATATATTCGCGGATATGGTTGCGCGGGCCGTCGGGGCGAATGAGCTGGGTGCCGGCCGCTGCGCAGGCCTGCTCCAGCCGTTCGCGCACCAGGCTCCAGGGTGCCGAGCGCTGCTGCCCGCCATCCAGATGCTCGATCAGCAGGTCGGTATCCACCCGCACGCCGGGCGCGATATAGCGACCGACCACCTGTGCATCCTCGATCGCGGACGCCTCGACGCACAGGCCCACACTCACCGGCGGGCGCAGGCCGTCGGGGTCGTCGAACGTCAGCACGATGTGGGTGACGGATTCCTGGCGCAGAAATTCATGTTCATTGAGCTGGCCGAGGCAATAGCCGCGCAGCGTGCGTTCCGACTTGCGGCTGCCGGTTTCGCCGGCGGAACGATTGAACTGATACCAGCGCCGCGAGCCGCCGGTCATCACCGCCTGGATGAGGTCGATCAGCGTCGACTTGCCGGAGCGGTTCTGGCCCAGCACGGCGGTGTCGCCGCCGACGGCCAGGTCCTCGCGACCGAACAGATGCCATTGCACCAGTGCGATATGGGCAAGCTGCATCATGCGACCTCCTCCTCGTCGGCGTCATCCAGGTCGATGACGGGCTCCTCCGTCTCGCTTTCCTGATAGTCGCCGCCGGCCAGCAATTGTTCGAGATGGGCCATGAACTCCTCGCCCGCGACGGTGGCGATCAGCGCGCGGATGGTGATCGGCATGTCCTCCAGCTCGTCGTCGATGTCGCCCATATGGACGATCGCCCGGCGGTCGAGCGCGGTGACCAGCGCCTTGAACTCGTTGATGCCCAGCGTCGCGCGGCGGGCGCGGGCAACCATGTCCTGATAGGCGTCATAGGCGGCGTTGAGCGTCACCATCACGCTGCCATAGCGTTCGACATCGCCTTCCTGGATGCCTTCTTCCCACAGTCGGCGGAACAGCAGCAGCACCAGCGTCTCGTCGATCCGCATGCGCGGATGGCCGATCTGTTCGGTGTCGGGCAGGATGCCGGCCCAGCCTTCGCTTTCGCGCACCACCAGCCGATAGCCGGCGACTTCGAAATAATCCGCCACCAGCCGCTCGACATCGGGGCGGAGCAGGACTTCGAGCAGGGCCGATGAGCCGCGATCCTGCACATGCAGGAACTGATGGCGCAGCAACTGGCTGATCGCCTGGGTCACGCGGTGCATCCGGCGCGGATCGCGCGCCTCCAGGGTCTGAAATTCACTGAGCATCTTGTATCTCTGGGGTCACGGTGTCGCCGATGCGCGAGACGGTGAAGCCCGCGCAGTGCAGCCAGTCATTGTCGATGGTCGATCCGGTATCGACCGAGAAGCGGAAATGGGGCGCCAGATGGTTGGCGATGGCATTGCCCCGGCCATCGGCATCGGCGGCCAGCACGGACAGGCGCAGGGCTTCGAGCGTCAGGAAATCATCGACCGTCTCGATCGCGAAGCGGCTGGCCTCGCCCGATCCGAAGGGCGCCACGCGCCGTTCGAGGAATCGGCTGACCTGTTCGGGCGTGACGGCAAGGCGGGCCAGATAGTCCCGGTCCAACCGCTTGCGCCATTCGCGCAGGGGATCGGGCGGCGGCAGGACCAGCAGCCCGCCCGAAACCGTCGAACGATAGGTGCGCGGCCGCGCGAGCAGGGCGGGGGACCAATAGGACCGGCGCGGTTCCAGCAGGCCGGACATGGACGGCGCCATATCCTGCTCATCCGTGCGGGCGAGCAGCCGGTCGAGTCGCAGCAGCATCGGCTCGCTGCGCTGGAGAAAGCTGTTGCCGCGCCGTCCGGCATAGCGGACGGTGTTGCGCAGCCGCGTTTCCAGCCGGCTGCGATGCTGCTGGATGCGCTCGAAAGCCTCCTCGATCTGGTCGAACACGCGCCGCACCTTGTGCAGATCGTCATAGACCAGATCACGGGCGGCAGACGGATCGGGCGCCAGCCGGGCCTCATGATAGGCTTCGGCGATGGCGGCGACGTCGGCGATCGAATCCTCGATCGCGTCCAGCGCGGTGAAGATGCGATGGCGGAAGCGATAGGGGTGGGAGGTGGTCGAGATGGCCGCATAATCCTGCAGCAACAGTTTCTCGACGAAATCCTCGAAATAATGGCGCAGCCGGCGGCCCACGCTGTCGCTTTCCACCACCCGCTTGTCGATGTCGCGCAGCGCGCTCAGCACGCTGCGCAGATAGCGGCCGAAGCTGGCGGCGTCGCGCGCCGCCTTGTGCAGGCCGGGGGCATTTTCCCGCGCATTGCGCTGCAGCGCTTCCAGCTCGTTCTTCACCTGGATGACAAGGCCGCCAAGCTGGTCGGACAGGCCTTCGCGCAGGCTGCAGAGAAATTCGGCCAGGCGCATGGCGCCGGCCGGCATGTCGACCGTGACCTTCAGACCATAGCGGCTTTCCTCGATCCAGCCGGTTGCCTGCAGCCGGTTGTAGATGTGCCGGGCGCGCATCATCGCCGCGCTGGTCGCCTGTGCGTCGGCGGCTTCCAGCTTGCGCCGGCGCACGCGGCGGCCCGGTCGCGCGGCCAGCTTGTCCAGCACCACCGGGCTTTCATCCTCGCGCCACAGCTCCGCATTGTCGCCCAGCAGCGTATAGATCAGCTGGACGACCTCACCCTGGGTCGGGAAATGCAGGTCGGAACGGTAGAAGCCCTCATAGAGGCCGATCAGCACGCGCTCGTAGAGAAAGCGGTTCGACCCGGCGAACAGCGCGAAGATATCGGAATGGAGCTGGCCGAACAGCATCAGGCGGCACCATGCGCGGCCGGGCGGGACGCGCGATCCGGCGCGGTCGCGGCGATGGAGTCATCGCCGGTGCGCTGATGGTCGGACAGGGACGGATGACGGGCAGACTGGCGCATTGTCCTCGGCGATGCCGGAGAAGCGCCTCCAAGGGCCGGGCGCAGTGTTGCACACGACCATAGAAAGGGGCTCGTCCGGCAAAAATATGGGTTCGGCCGGCGCAGATGCCATGTTCGGGCGAGCCGGGCAAGCCGATGCCAGAATTGCAGAAAAGAGCGCGCGGTTGACGTATAACTTGTAAATTATGCCGCCAATCCAAGCCCGTTTTCTGTAATTTCATATGTAAATATTGGGCATGTCGAGAAAGGCAGGCGATCATTTTGCGAACAGAACAGGCAAAGGCCTCTTAACCATTGTAAAATGCTTCCATGGCTTAATAATGCGATGGATGAGGCAGGGTTGCTCAAGGGTTTGAACCGTCCCGCGCGCGCGGGCAGCATGGACGCGTCCTGCGCCATGTCCGCCTATTTGCCTGCGGCTTTGCTGTTGCTGGCGGGGCTGGTCGGGCTGGCCGCTGCATGGATCATGAGCGGCAGCGGTTCGGGCCGCTATCTGGTGATCGCGCCCTGGGGTGCGTCGCGGGCCGAGGCGATCAACCTGGTGCGGGCGGCCGACGGGGGGCTGGTCGGCATGGGGCGCCTGTCCAACATCATCATTGCCGGGTCGAACCGGCCGGATTTCGCGGCGGCGTTGCGCAGGGCGGGGGCCTGGGGCGTGATCGCGACGCCGTCGCGGATCGAATGCGGCGAACCATTGCCGGGGGGGCAGGCATCATGATTATCGCGCTGGACAAGCTGCGTTTCCATTTCGGCCGCTTCCTCGTGCCGCTCTTCTGGGCGCATGTGCCGTTGCTGGCGACGGTGGCCCTGCTCACGGGCCATTCGCCGATCGCGGCGGCGCTGGGCGGCACATTGCTGGCGGGGGCCTATCATCTGACCTGGTGGCGGCAGGGGATTGCCCCTGCGACCCGCTATCTGTCCGCCGTCGCACTGATGGGCGAGCCGGCGATCCTGCTGTTCCTGCTGCGCGGCCATGCCTGGCAGATGGACATGCACATGTATTTCTTCGCCATGCTGGCGCTGACCATCGCCTGGTGCGACAAGCGCGCCATCCTGGCGGCGGCGACGGCGACGGCGCTGCATCATCTGCTGCTGCTCTATCTGCTGCCCTATGCGGTGGTTCCGGGGCAGGGCAATCTGGAACGGGTGCTGCTGCATGCCGGCATCGTCGCCTTCCAGACGGCAGTGCTGGTCTGGCTGAGCGACAAGCTGGTCGAGAGTTTTCAGCGCAACCAGAAGATGGGCGAGGAGATATTGGCCAAGAACCAGGCGCTGGAGGCACGGACCCGCGAGGCGGAGGAGGCCAATCGCGCAAAGAGCCTGTTCCTGGCCAATATGAGCCATGAAATCCGCACGCCGATGAATGCCATATTGGGCTTCTGCCATCTGGTCGCCCGGACCGACCTCGACCCCAAGCAGCAGGATTATATCGGCAAGATCAACCAGGCTGGCGTGTCGCTGCTGCGGCTGATCAACGACATCCTCGATTTTTCGAAAAATGAAGCGGGCAAGCTGACGCTGGAGGCGCATCCCTTCACCCTGCGCAGCGCGATCGAGAACCAGATCCAGCTGGTCGCGGCCAATGCCGAGGCAAAGCAGGTCAGGGTTGTCTCGCGGGTCGATGCCGATGTGCCCGAGCGGCTGATCGGCGACGAAATGCGCTTCTGTCAGGTCGTGCTCAACCTGATGAGCAATGCCGTCAAATTTTCCGAGGAAGGCACCGTCACCATCGGCCTGTCGGCGTCCGAGCAGAATGGCCGGGTGCGGCTGAAGCTGACGGTGCGCGACACCGGCATCGGCATGACGCCCGAGCAGCAGAAATCGCTGTTCCATTCCTTCACCCAGGCGGACAGTTCGACCACGCGGCGGTTCGGTGGCACCGGCCTTGGCCTCGCCATCTGCCGTCAGATCGTGGAGCAGATGGGCGGTGACATCGCGGTCGAGAGCGCACCCGGCCAGGGCAGCAGCTTCATCTGCCACATGCTGATGGATGCGGACGACCGGGCGATGGGGCTGGAAATGCCGATGTCGGCGCATGTCCGCCGGCTGCGCGTGCTGGCCGCCGACGACAATCCGGCGTCGCGCCAGATCATCCATGACGTCTTTGCCGGCTGGGGCATGGCGGTGGATCTGGTGGCGTCGGGTGGCGAGGCGATCGCCGCGATCGAACATGCCGACGAACGGGGCGAGCCCTATGACCTGGCCTTGCTCGACTGGAAGATGCCCGGCCTGGACGGGATGGAGACGGTCGATGCGCTGCGCGCCACGGCGCTGCGCCATCCCCAGCCCAAGGCATTGATCATCACCGCCTATGGCGCGGACGATCTGTTGCAGGGTGTCGATACCGACAAGGTTGCCGCCTTCCTGACCAAGCCGGTCGTGCCCAAGATATTGCTGGATACGATCACCGAGATTTTCGCCGAGGAACATGCGCCCGTCGTCCATGTCGCCGCGCCGGCCACGCCCGCCCTGCCGATGGTGGCCGAAGCGCTGCGCGGGCTGCGCGTGCTGCTGGTCGAGGATAATGAGATCAACCGCGAGATTGCGGCCGAACTGCTGGACGATGCCGGGTTGAAGGTGGATTTCGCGGAAAATGGCCGCATCGCCTGCGACATGGTGCGCGAGAAGGGGGCGGGTTATGCCGCCGTGCTGATGGACGTGCAGATGCCCGAAATGGACGGCATCAGCGCCACCCGCATCATCCGCGAGCAATGGAACGCCGAGGATCTGCCGATCATCGCCATGACCGCCCATGCCTATGAGGAGGAAAAGCAGCGCTGCAAGGCCGCGGGCATGAACGATCATATCGCCAAGCCGGTCGAGCCGCCGGTGCTGGTCAGGGTGCTGGATCGCTGGCTGAAGGCGGGGCGAGTGACCACGCCGCTGCCGTCGCCGGTCGTGCCGACGATTGCCGGTTCGTCGCTGCCCGATCGGCTGCCGCCCTTCGACCTGCCCGCCGCACTGGCGCGGGTCAATGGCAAGACCGGGCTGCTGCGCAAGCTGATTGTCACCTTCGGTGACAGCTATGATCATGTCGGCCGGGATTTGCGGGCGCATTTGGCGGCAGGGTTGCTGCCCGATGCGCGGCGCCTGGCCCATAGCCTGAAGGGCGTGGCCGGATCGCTGGAACTGCCCGGCGTCCAGCAGATCGCGTCGGACATCGAACGGATGCTGGCGGCGGGCGAAACCGGGCCGGCGCTGGCCGCAGTCGTCGATCTGGAGGTGGCGATAGCACCAGCGATCGCCGCCGCGCGCAGCCTGACGGGGGGCGCAGAGGCATCGGACGTCGCGATCGTCACCGACCAGGATGATGGCGCGGTCGAACAGGCGCGCACCGAATTGCGCGGGCTGCTCGCGCGCCGGAGCCTGAGCGCCCGCGCCGGCTTCGAGCGGCTGGCCCAGGCGATGGGGCTGACGGCCGATCAGCGCGCCGGCCATCCGGTTCAGCGGGCGCTGGAGCAACTGGATTATGAAACTGCCCTCGCGCTGATCGATGCCGATGCGCCGGGCGCGGGCACAGCAGGCCGGTCGACCGATCCGGCAGGAGCGACATCATGAGCAAGGCCACCATCCTGATCGTCGATGACGAGATTTCGAACATCGAAATCATGAACGCCGTGCTGGAGGATGATTATGAGATCTGCTTCGCCACGTCGGGCCAGCAGGCGCTGGACATTGCACGCACGGTGCAGCCCGACCTGATCCTGCTGGATGTGCTGATGCCGGGCATCGACGGGTTCGAAGTCTGTCGCCAGATCAAGGCGGACATCATGCTGGTCGATATACCGATCATCTTCACCACCGGGCTTGGCGATACGGAAGATGAGATGCGCGGCCTGTCGCTGGGCGCGATCGACTATGTGACCAAGCCGATCCAGCCGGCGATATTGCGCGCGCGGGTCGGCAACCATGTCGAACTCAAGCGCCTGCGCGATCAGCTCGCGACGCTGGCCGTCACCGATGCGCTGACGGGCCTGAGCAATCGTCGCCACATGGAACGGTCGCTGCAGGCGGAAAGCGCACGGCTGACCCGGACCGGGGAATGGATGTCGGTCATCATGCTCGACATCGATTTCTTCAAGCAGTTCAACGATACCTATGGACATCCCGCCGGGGATCGCTGCATCGCGATGGTCGGCGCCGCGCTGACCCGTGCAGTCAAGCGCGCGACCGACCTGCCGGCGCGCTATGGCGGCGAGGAGTTCGCCTGCATCCTGCCCGGCGCGGACCCCCAGGGGGCAGAACTGGTTGCGCAGGAAATCCGGCTGCAGATCCAGTCGCTCAACATTCCCCATGCCCAGTCGCAGGTCAGCCCCTTCATCACCGTCAGCATCGGCGTCGCCAGTGCCCGTTGCCATGCCGACCTGCCCGCCGAGCTGTGGATGGCGGAAGCCGATCGCCAGCTTTACGCCAGCAAGCAGCGCGGCCGCGATTGCATCACAACCATCCAGTTCGACGCGCAGACCTGCCATGGCTATTCCCTGGCAGCCAATGAATAGGCGCTGTCAGGCGCGCATGACCGGGTTCAGAGGCGCCTGATCAGAAGATGACCGTGACCAGTATCGTGTCCGAATAGCTGCCGGGCGGGACATTCTGCCCGGCCGGGATACGGCCATATACCGTCGTGGTCTGGTCCAGGTTCAGCAGCGCGATGAAATTGCTGGTCACCGTCTGCGATCCGCCGGTCCCATCGCCCCAGACCTGGTTGCGCGCATTGCTGGTGTAGAGATTATAGGCGAGCGTCGAGCCGCCACTGGTCAGGACGCGCGGCGCATAGGTGGACGATGTCCCTTTGCTGAGCTGGATCGTGTAACTGCCGCCCAGCGCGACCACCAGCGAGCAGCGCACGCGCACCGTTCCCGATGAATCATTATCCCCGCTGGCGACCGGGTTGTAATTGCCGAAGCTCAGGCCGCTTGCCGATACGGTACAGGTGCACAGGGCCAGGGGATCACACGCTGCCTGCGCGGGTGTCGCCATGAACAGGGCCGCCAGCGCGACCGCAACGGCGTAGAGGGCATGGCCAGTGCGCATCCTCATCCTCCTTATGGCACGCATGTCAGCGGCCCGATCACTGGTAGCATTTCGTCCGGCACGGCGTCGACCCGAACATGGCAGGGGCCGTCCCCCGTATCGACGGTCAGCATCATGCCGGGGTGAAGGCTGCGGATGAAGACGGCACCATCATTGCCGACGAAGGATCTTTCATCCTCCGCGGTGACGCTGGCGCCGATTTCCGCCGGCGCGCCGTCCGGCATGACGATGCGCAATGTCGCCGGATGCTCGCGGACCGCGACGAAACGCGCGCTGACGGCGCCACGGTAGCGCGGCACCACCCTGATCTGGTCATTGGGCATCCGGATGTCGATCGGCACGTCCGCCGCCGCGATGCTGAGGCGATTGATTTCATAGGGGCGCAGGTCGGGAATGACGGCCATGCCATGGGCGTCGGTCCGCGCGACCAGTCGGTTTTCCTGATAGATGCGCACATCGGCCTGGCCGGGCACGCGCACCACGGCAAAGCCGCTTTCCACCCGGCGGGTCGGGAACAGCGCGCCATCGGCCAGCAACAGGCCGCCCTGGCCGGTGACACGCCAGCCGGTTTGTCCGCCGGCACGGTCCACCTGCGCGGTCATCTCCGCCGCATTGCCGCGCCACAGAATCTCGCCCTGCTGCTGCGCGTTGCTGCCGGTCGAAATCGCCGCCCGATAGCCCCAGCCTCCGCTTTGCGGCGGGGTGCTGCGCATTTCCGCTCGCACGCCACCCCGGTCGGCCTGGAGATAGGCGCTGCTGCGCGGGCCGAAAGGGATGGTCAGGTTGAAGCCGATGCTGTTTTCATGGCCGCTTTCCGAAAAATGGCTGCGGATCGCGTAGGCGCTGACAAAGGCCTTGTCGCGCAGGGACAGGCTGTAATTGCCCGACAGGACGCGGGCGGACTGGCTGTCGGCATAGGTCAGGCTGGTATAGGATGCGCCGATCGTGCCCATGGTGCCCAGGCTCCATCCGGCAGAGCCTTGCACCTGTTCCACGATCCGCTCGCTGTCGCGCTCCACGCCGATTTCGCGATAGCGGTTCGACGCCCGCTGGTAACTGAGAGCGACGTTCCAGGTCGGCGCGTTGCGGGCAAAGGCTGCCCGATACAACAGGCCCTCACCGGCCTGGCTCGTCGATCCCGCTGCCGCCAGGCTGATCTCGCCGATCGGAACGATGATCATGTTGACGCCGCCGCCGGCCATGGTGACGTCGGCGCTGGCTTCGGCCCGTCCCTCGATCGTCAGCCGGTCGGTCAGGCCGCGGCGATAGGTGCCGGCCAGGAAGGGATTGTCATAGCCGAAGCTGCGCAGCCCATAGCCGCGCCGTTCGGCTCCTGCCTCCATCGACCAGGACGCCAGGCCCGCGCGCAGCAGGTGGGAACTCACATAGTAGCTGGACGTGACGCGCCGCTCCACACCCAGCGGATCGCGGATCACCAGCGTCACCTGGCCGGCACCCGTGACCAGCGGCACCTGATTGATGGAGAAGGGCCCCTGGCCGACATCGGTCTGAAAGCGTTGGGTGCCGTTCACCAGCAGCTCCACGTTCGACGGCACGGCGGCGCTGCCGGCAAGGGACGGGGTCGGAAAGGTCAGGAGGCTTGGCTGCAGGGCGAACTCGGTGCCGAAGCGCACGCCGCCAAAGCGGATCTGCCGCGTCCAGTCGCGCGCGTCCGTCACGCCATCGCCGATGACGAGGCGCGTCAGGTTGATCGGATCGTCACGCAGATAATAGCTGTCCAGCCGGGTCGCCCGGCCATAGACCGTGCCGTTGCCCAGCAGCATGCTGTTCGACACCACGCCCCAGTCATCAGACAGCCCTGCCTCCACGAAGGCGCCCAGGCGCGCCTTGCCGGCATATTCGGCCGAAATATCATAATTGAGGAAGGCGGCGAGCATATTGTCGCTGGGCGCGGCGACGGTGCTGGCGGGCGCAACGCTGGTCGCTTCGAAGGCTTCGGGCGACACCGTCAGCAACAAGGCCTGGTTGGGCTCGTCGAAGGCGGCCGCGACGCCGCCGAGCGCGGATAGCGCGACAAAGGCGTCGCCATCGATCATCATTGCCGTGCCGGTCGGCGGGCGCATCCGCCAGGCGGCCAGATCCTTCACGCGCACCAGGAATGTGCCGGCGCGCCGCGCAAGCAGATAGTCGCCTGGCAACAGCCGGCCGTTGAGCGTGACCGAGGCCAGCATCATTGTGGGCGCCGTCGCTTCTGCCGTCGTCGCAATCGCGCCGGTCGTCGGTGCGCTGTCCTGCGCGCCGGCAATGCCGCAACTGGCCACGACGCAGGGCAGGACAAGAAGGGTGCTAGCGCGTCCCACCGGCATGGGATGCCGACTGGAGGACGAGCTGTGCGGTCAGGCTGCGCTGGCCGGTAGCCGCCTCCAGCGTCAGCTTCTCTCCGCCGCGCACCGGCCGTTGCATGTCGAACAGGAAGCTGCGTGTCGCGCCGGGAAGGATGTAGATCGATTCCTGCCTCGTCGCCAATGGCGTGCCGTCGGCCCGCTTGAGGTCAAGGCGATTGAGATGGACGTGCGCGCTGCCTTCATTGCGTGCGGTCAGCGTCAGCTGCCTGTCACTGGTGGCGGTCAGCTGCCACGCCAGGGATGCCTGCGCACCGGGTGCGGTCACGAAGATGGGGATGCTGACACGCAGCAATGTGCGGATCTCGCCAGCGGCGGTCGGGCGATCGGTCGGGATTTCCTCCAGGAAGACGCGATAGCTTTTCTCGGTCGGTGTGGCGGGCGTGCGCAGGCCGAAGCGCGCAATCTGCTGCCCGCCCGCGGCTATTTCGAACAGCGGTGGATTGGCCAGGATGTCGCGCGTTTCCTCGAACAGATCCTGCCCATTATCCTGCCGCCATGCCACGACCCGCACCTGCATGCGGGCCGGTGCATCGCCGCTATTTTCGATCGTCATCGTCTCGACCGGGGTCTTGTCGTCAAGCGCGACCAGGACCGGATAGATTTTCAGCGTCGCGGCCCAGGCGGTGGCGGGCTGCGCCAGGGCGAGCAGGGCCGCCGCCGCGCGTCGTGCGAACATCTTGGGCATGGCCGCCTTGCTCCGAATCGATCAATAGACGACGTTGACGGTGATGGTGTCGCTATAGGAACCGATCGGGACATTCTGGCCGGCCGTGATCCGGCCATAGACGGTCAGGGCATTGGTGCCGACCGGCGCCGTCGCGGCGGCGGTGTCGGTTGCAGGTGTGTTGCCCCAGTTCGTCGTGTGCGCCGAATCCTGATACAGCGCATAGCTCAGCAGATTGCTTCCGCTCGACATCTTGCGCGTGGTCACGGTCGCCCCCGATGCCGTGCCCGCGGTCAGGCCGACCGTGTAGGTGGTGCCGACCGTGCAGAGAACCGACAGGGTGGAGGTGGCGTCGGTCGGTCCGGTTGCGGTCGGGTCATAATTGCCGAACGCCAGCGCCGTCGCCGACACGACGCAGGCCTTGATCACGGTTGCGGTAACCGGGAAGGTCGTGGTGGTGGTGGCTGCCTGGGCCGTGCCTGCAAGACCCGTCAGCAGGGCCGCGGCTGCGAGGGATGCGGCCAGTTTGAAACGAAACATGTGTCCTCCAACACCTCAAGCTTTGATGGAGGGAGTATCGTCAATGTCGGTTAATAACGCGCTTTTGGGCAAAAGACGGCTTTACCAATATTTTGCGTAAATCGCCTTCGTCGCAAGACAAGGGGGCGGTCCCTCAGAACTCATAGGACAGGATGTCGTCCTGCCGGCTGTGATCCATATTGCCGCTGCGAAGGGAGGCGGCAGTTCCGTTGTCGCTGGACGATTTCACCATGCGATAATGATATTGTCCGCAATTTTCAGCAGCCTGTTCGCTGGAAATGCGGCAGGGCTGCACGACCACCGCGCCGACCAGCAGCGAGCCATGCGCGGCCTGCTGCGCAGGCGCAGCAGTGCCGATGAGCATCGATCCTGCAATCAGGAGGGTGCGGCCGGAATGGCGCAACATGCAAATAACCCCGTTCATCGCGCCCTCCTAACGGATCGAAGCGGCAACTGACAGCGATTCCTGACCGGCGGCCGAAAGGCAGGCGATGCGTCGAATAGGGAATCTATGCATAGTCTATGAAGGGGGGACGCTGACGGCGGGGCGCCGTGGGGCGTCAAAGCGGCTCGGATCGGTCGATCCGGCCGCTGTCGAGCAGCGGTGCGGCGTCGATCGAATCTGCGTCCATCAGCATCGCCAGCCTTTCCGTCGCGGCAAGGATCATGGCCTGTTCCCAGCTAGGCAGGGCGTCGAAGCGGTCGGTGAAGCGCTTCTGCAGCGGGTCGGGGGCATCGGCCAGGGCGTCGCGGCCGGCGGGCAGCAGCGTCAGGTTGATCTGGCGCTTGTCACGTTCGCCGCGCTGGCGCTGGACGAAGCCGAGCGCGACCAGCCGGTCGACGATCGCGGTGATCGTCGCCTGGCTGAATTGTAGCGCCTGCGCCACGGCGGAGGGAGTGACGGACAGGCGCGCGTCGATTTCCCGCAGCACCAGCAATTGCGACGGCGTGAGCCCGGTCGTCGTCGCCAGCTGACGACTGCCGATTTCGGTCGCGCGCAGGACGCGGCGCAGCGCGCGCAGGGTCAGGGAGGCGATTTCGGAATCCATGGGAAGGCGCATAGCGCGAAGTCCCGCAAAGCGCCAACGGGGCCAAAAGTTCCTCATCATATACTTCATCATATGAAATATAATTTCGGCTTTGGGGTTGAAGATGGCGCCGATGATCGGCATATAACCGCCCGTCTCGCCGGAGAATCTGCTTCTCCGAGTAAAATATAATTCGGGAGATGAACAATCTTCGATTCCCAAGCTACAGCGGCTGCTTCGCCGCCACGGGCTTCTGCGCGCTCTCGATCGGGCGAGGGGCAGGATATCGTCTTACGCAAGCCCGTCGCCACGGACGGGCCAGCCATCAGCGGATTGATTGCGGCCTGTCCGCCGCTTGATCCCAATTCGGCCTATTGCAACCTGCTGCAATGCACCGACTTTGCCGACAGCTGCATCGTCGCCGAGTGGGGCGGTGCGGTGGTCGGCTGGGTATCGGGCTATCGCCCGCCGGCAGCGCCCGACACGTTCTTTGTGTGGCAGGTCGCGGTGTCGTCCGCCGCGCGCGGCCAGCGCCTTGCCGGGCGCATGATCGAGGCGCTGCTGGCCCGGCCCGCGCAGGCCGGCGTCACCCATCTGACGACGACCATCACCGACGATAATCGCGCCTCCTGGGCCCTGTTCCAGGGGCTGGCGCGGCGGTGGGGCGTTCGGATCGAAAAGACCGCCCGCTTTGAAGAACAGGCCCATTTTGCCGGCGCCCACGCCACCGAATGGCAGGCGCGCATCGGCCCGCTGCCGACCCCGGCACAGAGTTGAGAGAGATTGAAAGCATGACCGTCACGACCCAGCCCAAACCCACCAGCACCATGCCCGACACGGCCATTTATGAGCGACGCGAATCCGCCGTGCGCAGCTATGCCCGCGCCATGCCGCGCCAGTTCAACCGCGCGGAAGGCGTGTGGATGCACGACAATCAGGGCGGCCGCTATCTCGACTTCCTGTCGGGCTGCTCCACGCTCAACTATGGCCACAATCACCCGGTCCTGAAGGCCGCGCTGCTCGACTATATCGCCGGCGACGGTATCACCCATGGCCTCGACCTGCACACCGATGCCAAGGCCGACTTCCTTGCCACGCTGGAGGATGTGATCCTGCGTCCCCGCGGGCTTGATTATCGCGCCATGTTCACCGGGCCGACCGGCACCAATGCGGTCGAGGCCGCGATCAAGCTGGCGCGCAAGATCACGGGTCGCGAACTGGTGATCGCCTTCACCAACGGCTTTCACGGCATGACGCTGGGCGCGCTCGCCTGCACCGGCAATGCCGCCAAGCGCGGCGGCGCGGGCGTGCCGCTGAGCCATGTCGCCCATGAACCCTATGACGGCTATCATGGTCCCGATGTCGATACCGCCGACCTGCTGGAGCGGCGCCTGTCCGATCCGTCGAGCGGCCTTGATGCACCGGCCGCCATCCTGGTGGAGACTGTGCAGGGCGAAGGGGGCCTCAATGCCGCCTCGCCGCAATGGCTGCGCCGGATCGCCGAGATCGCCAGGCGCCATGGCGCGCTGATGATCGTCGACGACATCCAGGCCGGCTGTGGCCGTACCGGCAATTTCTTCAGCTTCGAAGGCATGGGCTTCACCCCCGACATCGTCACCATGGCGAAGTCGCTGTCGGGCATGGGCCTGCCCTTTGCGCTCACGCTGTTCCGTCCGGAACTGGATCAATGGGCGCCGGGCGAACATAATGGCACCTTCCGGGGCAATAACCATGCCTTCGTCACCGCCACCGCCGCGCTGCGCCATTTCTGGGGCGATGCGCAGTTCGAACAGGATATTGCCCGTCGCGGCGCGCTGCTGGAACGGCGGCTGGACGCGATGGCGGCCGAACATGGCCTGTCGACGCGCGGCCGCGGCATGATGCGCGGCATCGACGTCGGATCGGGCGAAATCGCTCAGACCATCACCGCCGCCTGCTTTGCGCAGGGGCTCATCATCGAAACCAGCGGCGCGCATGACGAGATCGTCAAAGTGCTGGCGCCCCTCGTGATCGAGGACGCCGTGCTGTCGGCCGGGCTCGACATTCTCGAGGAGAGCATCCGGTCCGCGCTGACCGTCACCTATGGCGTCGCCGCAGAATAAGAGGAGATTTCAGACATGATCGTTCGCAAGCTTCAGGACATCCGCAAGTCCGACCGCAATGTGAAGTCCAAGGGCTGGGAAAGTGCCCGCCTTCTGCTGAAGGACGACAATATGGGCTTTTCCTTCCACGTCACCACCATGTACGCGGGCGAGGAATTGCACATGCATTACCAGAACCATCTGGAGGCGGTGCTGGTGCTCAAGGGCACGGGCACGATCGAGGATCTGGGCACCGGCATCACCCATCAGCTGGCGCCCGGCGTCATGTATGCGCTCAATGCCCATGACCAGCATATCGTGCGGCCGGAAACCGATATCCTGTGCGCCTGCACCTTCAATCCGCCGGTCACCGGCAAGGAAGTGCATGACGAGAATGGCGCCTATCCCGCCGATATCAGCGCCGCGCGCGAGCCTGCGCTGGCCGACTGATGCGTGACGCTCCAGCATTTTCAAAGCAGATGGCCACATCTGCTGACTCGGAAAATGCGGACAACAACGAAAATTGGAGCTTGATCCGATTCAGTATGAACGGATCAAGCTCTGGCTTGGGCGCTGCCTGAGCCAGCCACGCCCTTATTATCTTAGATTGAAAAAGGGGGAGTCCCATGAAAGACCTCTACCCGTCCCGCCATGCCGACATGGCGGAATTCCTGCCGCGCCACGATCCGGTCGTCCATGCCGACTGGAGCGCCGGCGCGCCGATCAGCCGCGACCAGGCCGATGCCTTCGACCGCGACGGCTATCTGGTGCTGGAAGACATTTTCTCCGACGCGGAAGTCGCCTTCCTCCAGCACGAGGCCCGCAAGCTGCTGGCCGATCCCGATGCGCTGGAAGCCGAAACGGTGATCACCGAACCGGGCGGCAAGGAAGTCCGTTCCATCTTCCGCATCCATGCCCAGAGCCGGGTGATCGAGCGGCTGGCGGCGGACAGTCGCCTGGCTGGCGTCGCCCGCTTCCTGCTGGGTGACGATGTCTATATCCACCAGTCACGGCTCAACTATAAGCCCGGTTTCCAGGGCAAGGAATTCTACTGGCACAGCGATTTCGAGACCTGGCATGTGGAGGATGGCATGCCGCGCATGCGCGCGCTGTCCATGTCGGTGCTGCTGGCCGAAAACACGCCGCATAACGGTCCGCTGATGCTGATCCCCGGATCGCATCGCCAATATCTGACCTGCGTCGGCGAGACGCCCGAGGACCATTATCGCCAGTCGCTCAAGCGCCAGGAATATGGCGTTCCCGACGAGGACAGCCTGGCCGAACTGGCGCATCATCATGGCATCGTCGCGCCGACCGGCAAGCCCGGATCGGTGGTGATCTTCGACTGCAACATCATGCACGGGTCGAACGGCAATATCACGCCCTTCCCGCGCGCCAATGCCTTCCTGGTCTATAATGCGGTGTCCAACCGGCTGGAGGCGCCCTTTGGTGTCGACCGGCCGCGCCCAGCCTTCATCGCCGCACGCGGCGAACCGCCGGTCATCACGCCGATCAGCGGCCCCCTGATGCAGGAGGCGCTGGCATGAGCAGCCTGCATAGCGTCGAGAAGATCGGCGGCACATCCATGGCCGCGACCGCGACATTGTTCGACAATGTGCTGATCGCCGGCCGCAAGGGCGCGGACCTCTATCATCGCATCTTCGTCGTGTCGGCCTATGCCGGCATGACCGACCTGCTGCTGGAGCACAAGAAAAGCGGCGAACCGGGTGTCTATGCCCGTTTCGTGGCGGACGAGGATGCGGATGGCTGGCGCCAGGCGATGGAGGCGGTGCGCCGCGCCATGCAGGAGCGCAATGCGACGATGTTCGTCCGCGCCGACCGGTTGGCGGAGGCCAATGCCTTTGTCGACATGCGGATCGATGCGGTTGCCGCCTGTCTCGACGATCTGGCGCGGCTGCGCAGCCATGGTCGCTTCTGCGTCAAGGAACAACTGGTGACGGTGCGCGAACTGCTGGCGGGTCTCGGCGAAGCGCATAGCGCGCATTCGACCGCACTGCTGCTCCGCGACCGGGGCGTCAATGCGCAGTTTGTCGACCTGACCCTGTGGGACCAGCAGGACATGCGCGAGCTGGACGACCGGATCGGCCAGGCGTTCGCGCCGATCGATCTGGCGACCACCCTGCCGATCGTCACCGGCTATGCCGGATGCAGCGAGGGCATGGTGCGCCTTTATGCCCGTGGCTATTCGGAAATGACCTTTTCGCGCATTGCCGTGCTGACGAAGGCGCGCGAGGCGATCATCCACAAGGAGTTTCACCTGTCGAGCGCCGACCCGCGCCTGGTGGGCACGGACAAGGCGCGCAAGATCGGCCGCACCAATTATGATGTGGCGGACCAGCTTGCCAATCTGGGGATGGAGGCGATCCATCCCGGCGCCGGCCGGGGGCTGCGCCAGACCGACATTCCGCTGCGGGTGCGCAACACATTCGACCGGGAGGATGGCGGAACGCTGATCTGCGGCGCCTATGTCTCCGACACGCCGCGCGTCGAGATCGTCACCGGCGTGCGCCATGCGCAGGCGCTTCAGTTCTTCGAGCAGGATATGGTCGGCGTGAAGGGCTATGACGCGGCGATATTGGACGTGCTGGCCCGCCATGGCGCCTGGATCGTCAGCAAGGCGTCGAACGCCAACACCATTACCCATTATCTGTCCGCCGATGCGGCGACGGTGAAGCGGGTGATCGCGGATTTGCAGGCGCGCTATCCCGACGCTGCCATATCGGCCCAGCCGGTGGCGATCGTCTCGGTCATCGGCAGCGACATCGCGCGGCCGGGGCTGGTGCCCGATGCCCTTCGGGCGCTGGCCGATGCCCATGTGCCGATCGTCGCGATGCAGCACCAGATCCGCAATGTCGACGTGCAGTTCATCGTCGATGTCGATCATTATGAAACCGCCGTGGGCGCGCTGCACCGCGCCCTGGTGGAGGACGGGGCGGAACCGGCGGAGGATCGGCGCGCGGCCTGATCCGCGCCCGGTCGTCCCCCATGTTCGCCGCGATCCACCCCGTCCGCAGCCTGCTGCTCGCCATCTTCATGCTGATGGCGGGCAGCGGTTTCCTGTCCACGCTGATCGGCCTGCGGCTGGAGCGGGCAGGAGCGGGCACGATGGCGATCGGTGCGGTCGCCACCGCCTATTTCGGTGGGCTTGTGGTGGGTGCGTTGCGGGCCGGGGCGATCGTGCGACAGGTCGGGCATATCCGCGCCTTCGCCGCCTTCGTCTCGCTGCTGTCGGCCAGCACATTGGCCTATGCGCTGGTCCAGTATCCGCTCTTCTGGGCCTGCCTGCGCCTGATCGACGGCATCTGCGTCGCGGGCGTGTTCATCTGCCTGGAAAGCTGGCTCAACGACCGGGCGGAGGCGGAAACGCGCGGCAGCGTGCTCGCAGCCTATATGGTCGCCCTCTATTCGGGGCAGGCGGTCGGGCAATTGCTGCTGGGCGCCAGCGGTGCGTTGCCGGCGGTGCCATTCCAGATCGCCTCCATCCTCATTTCCCTGGCCATCATCCCGCTCTGCCTGACGCGCAGCAGCGCCCCCGCGCCGGTCGATGCGCAGGCCTTCACCATCCGCGCGCTTTATGCCGCCTCACCGCTTGGCACGGTCGGCTCGGTCGCGACCGGGCTGATGCTGGGCGCCTTCTATGGCATGGCGGCGGTGCATGTGCGCCGGCTGGGGCTGGACCTTGGCGCGACCGCCAGTTTCATGATGATCGTCATCCTGGGCGGCGTCGCGCTGCAATGGCCGCTGGGGCGCCTGTCGGACCGGCTCGCCCGGCGGCGGGTGATCGTCGGCTGCTTTGCCGCGACGCTGGTGGTCTGCACGGCGCTGGCGATGCTGGTGTCGGGCGGCCCGTGGCTGCTGGCGCTTGGCGCCCTGTTCGGCGGCCTCAGCTTCGCCCTCTATCCGCTCTGCGTCGCGCACTGCAACGACCGGCTGCTGGCGACCGAGCGGGTCGCGGCGAGCGGGCGGCTGGTGCTGCTCTATTCGGTTGGCGCGGCGATCGGTCCGCTCGGCGCTGCGCTGCTGATGAGCCTGGCGCCGACGAGCGGCCTCTTTCTCTTCATTGCCCTGTGCGCCGGCGCGACGCTGGCCTTCGGCCTCTGGCGCCAGACGGCGGCCCCGCCCGTGCCGGTGCCCGACCAGCAGGACTTCCAGATCGTGCCGCGCACCACGCCGGTGGCCTCGCTGCTCGATCCCAATACCGTAGACGGACTGACCGAATGACCGCTTCCGCCGTTCCTGCCACCGCTGCTGCCCCGATGCAGGCCGACAAGGCCACCTTGCGCCGGGCCATCGCCGCGTCGGCGCTGGGCAATGCCACCGAATGGTTCGACTATGGCATCTATGCCTATGGCGTGACCTATATTTCCGCCGCGCTCTTTCCCGGCGCGGTGGACGATGCCATTCTGTTCGCGCTGGCGACCTTTGCCATTTCCTTCCTCGTCCGGCCATTGGGTGGCCTGTTCTGGGGACCGCTGGGTGACCGGCTGGGGCGCAAGTCGGTACTGGCGCTGACCATATTGCTGATGTCGGGCGCGACGCTGGCCGTCGGCCTCATCCCTTCCTATGCGCAGATTGGCTGGGCGGCGCCCGCGCTGCTCATCATCCTGCGCATGGTGCAGGGTTTTTCGACTGGCGGCGAATATGGCGGCGCCGCGACCTTCATGGCCGAATATGCGCCCGACGCCCGACGCGGCTTCTATGGCAGCTTCCTGGAGTTCGGCACGCTCGCCGGCTTCTCCTTCGGCGCGGCGCTGATGCTGGGCTTTTCGCTGCTGCTGGGGGACGCGGTCATGCATGCCTGGGGCTGGCGCATTCCCTTCCTGGTGGCCGCGCCCATGGGCCTCATCGGCATGTATCTGCGGTCGCGGATGGAGGACACGCCGGTCTTCCGCGAGCAGACGGCCGAAGGCAGCGGATCGCCGTCCCTTTCCCGGCTGCTGCGCGACCATAAGCGGCCGATGCTGGTCGTGGGCGGGCTGGTCGTGGCGCTCAACGTCGTCAATTATACGCTGCTCAGCTACATGCCGACCTATTTGCAGCGCCGCATCGGCCTGTCTCCGGACGAGGCGCTGGTGGTGCCGATCATCGGCATGCTCTTCATGATGCTCTTCCTGCCGATCGCCGGGCATATGTCTGATCGGATCGGGCGCCGTCCGATGTGGCGGCTGTCGCTCATTGGCCTGCTGGTCGCGGTGGTGCCGCTCTACATGCTGATGGCGACGGGCCTTGCCGGCGCGATCATCGGCTTTGTCCTGCTCGGCCTGCTCTATGTGCCGCAACTGGCGACGATTTCGGCGACCTTCCCGGCACTGTTCCCCACCATCGCGCGCTTCGCCGGCTTCGCGATCGCCTATAATCTGTCGACCTCGCTGTTCGGCGGCACCGCGCCGGCGATCGGCAGCGCGCTGATCGGCGCGACCGGCAATGAACTCATGCCGGCCTTCTACATGATGGCGGCCTGCATCATCGGCCTGATAGCGCTGCGCTTCATGCCGGAAACGGCCGGCCGGTCGCTCCATGACGATCCGTTCGGATGGGAGCGTGCCGCATGATCAGCCAGCTCTATATCGCGTCGGACAGCCTCCAGATCCTGACCCGCGGCTATGTCGACAATGTCTGGTTGCAGGCCGTGACGGGATTGCTGTTGCTTGGCGCATTCGCCTGGGCGGCCAACTGGGTGGCCAAGCGTATCGTCCTGACCCTGTTGCTGCGGCTGATCGATCACCTGCCGTTCCGGGTTGAGGCCGCGCATATCGGTGCCGTCGTCGCGCGCCTGTCCAACATCGTGCCGGCGCTCATCATCCAGTCGGGCGTCGCCGCCGTCCCGCATCTGCCGGTGCGGCTCGCCGGCTTCATCGCCAGCCTGTGCGCCGCCTTCATCATCCTGACCTTGGCCATCGCCTTGAGTGGCCTGCTGACGCTTGGCAACGACCTGTATCAGCGCCGGCCCGATGCCGCGAACCGGCCGATCAAGGGCTATGTGCAGGTAGCCAAGCTGCTGGTCTATGGCGCGGCGAGCATCCTGATGATCGCGGCGCTGATGGACCAGTCGCCCTTGCTGCTATTGTCGGGGCTGGGGGCGATGGCGGCCGTGCTGATGCTGGTGTTCAAGGACACGATCCTGTCGCTGGTCGCATCCGTCCAGATCGGCTCCAACGACATGGTCCGGGTGGGCGACTGGATCGAGATGCCGCAACTCGACGCCAATGGCGACGTGATCGACATCGCGCTGCACACGGTGAAGGTCCAGAATTTCGATCGCACCATCACCACCATCCCGACGCACAGGCTGATCAGCGAGAGTTTTCGCAACTGGCGCGGGATGCAGGAATCGGGCGGCCGCCGGATCATGCGGGCGCTGGTGATCGACCAGAACAGCGTCGGGTTTCTCGATGAGGCAGGGCTGGATGCCGTCGCGCGCTTCGGCCTGCTCCGGACCTATCTGCACGACAAGCAGGATGATCTCTCGCGCTGGAATGGGGATCATGCGGCGGGCAACAGGCTGGATGGCCGGCGGCTGACCAACATCGGCACCTTTCGCGCCTATGTGCTGGCCTATCTGCGCGCGCATCCGGATATCCGCTCCGATCAGACCCTGTTGGTGCGCCAGTTGGCACCCAATGAACATGGACTACCGCTGGAAATCTACGCCTTCGCCAACAGCATCGTCTGGGCCGAATATGAAGGCATACAGGCCGATATTTTCGACCATCTGATCGCGATCCTGCCCGAATTCGGGCTGCGCCTGTTCCAGCGGCCCGCGGGAAGTGATCTGGGGCAGCTCATGTCGGGCACCCGGATATAGAAGGGGCTGGGCGCGCTTGCATTATCCCTGCCTTCCGGCGCGTAATCGGTGTGGATTCCTTAGGAAAGTACGGATTTTTGCGGTCTCTATGTCTGCCAAGGTACATGGCATGGATACAAGGAAGCCTGGCTCTTGAAGCATGTCTGGAACCATCCGGAAGGCAGAAAATGCTTCCGCCGTTAATTTCCAAATCATCTCCGTCGCTGTCTTTCTGGCACCCAATTCAGGGTTTCTCAGGGCCATCCTGACACGACTGGACGGCAAGTCCGTACCGACGCCTGCGGTGCCCGCAGCGCCGAACGCAATGTCTTTGCGAAGGCGCTGCTTTGGGTAGCTTAAGGCTGCTCAGGGCGTGTCCGCAAGGAATGGTGCAGCTAACCGAACGTCCGCCGAGAGCTTCATTTCATATACGGAAGGTTAGGTATGCAGCGGCGTAGAACAAGTCGCGCCCCGGCTTGAACTTCTCGGAAACGTCGCCGTAGATCGTGTAGAAGCCGAGCGTGGTGAAAGGGTTGAGGGCATAGCGTCCGGCTGCCGTGGCCCGCTTTCCGAAGAAACGGGAATCGGTCTCGTCGGCACGGCGCAGCACTTGCCCACCCAGCGAATAAACGCCGTCGTGGATCGAGGTGCGCCACAGACCTGCCACCGATAGGTCGAGCGTCAGCTTCGCGGTCGGCTGCAACGTCAGTTGCGGCTGGATGATCGTCAGATTATGTGGGCCAAGGTCGCCATTATAGGTGAGCGGCTTGGGGAAGAGCGGCGCATAGGTGCCGATCTTGCCGTCATTGGGGTTCCTGTCGCCCGAGCCGACATCGACGCGCAAGGCCAGCTTGGGTTTCCATCCGCTGGCCCAGCCATAGGCGGCCGTGCCGGTGACATAATAGGCGTCGATGTCGAGATCGCCGAACGAGCCCCATTGCCGAATACCCTCGACATCGATGCTCCAGGCGTCGCGCTTGCCGGCATAGCGCAGCGACAGGGTGCGGCGCTGGTCGCGGGCGGCGGCTTCGCTGTCGAAGGCGAGGCTGGCGCGGTCTGACGAGACGAACAGCGCCTCGGCGCGCCCGGTGCGGGCGCCGGCGCCGAAGCTGCGGCCGGCATGAAAGCCGGTCAGGTCATAATCATGGTTGGTCTTGTCATCGAAGGTGCCGAGCTTCTCCAGCACCGCATGGCCAGTGAGGAAGCCGCCATCCCATGGTCCCTGGGTCGCCATGACGCGCAGCAGGTCGAGCGAGCGGCGGGTATTGGCGCCTTCGCGCATGTCGAACACGGTCTGGTTGCCGATGCCGATTTCCTGTCGGCCTAGGCGCGCGGTGATGCGACCCTTGCCGACCGGAACATGCGCCTCGACAAAGGCCTGGTTGAAGTCGAGCCGGCCTTCCTCGATCGGCGCGACGACGGAATCGAGGCCGGTGCTGGTCGCATGTTCGAGATCGACGAAAGCGCGGAACAGGCCTTCGATCTGGAGGTCGCCCCAGATGCGGCTGCGCTGCTGGAAATTGCCGTCGTCATCCTGCGGGCCGCGGCCCCAGCGCTCGCCCAGCCGCAGTTCGGGGCGCAGCCGCAGTTCACCGCCGAGCGTGGCATAGGTGTTGCCGACGATCGGCAGATATTTGAGGCGGGTCCACAGGTTGGCGTCGCGCACGTCGCGGAAGCCGGAATAATCCTCGTCATGGTTGATCGGGCGGAAGGCCGGCTTGGGCGCCTTGGGCCGCTCGCTGGTCTGTGATGGGGGCAGTTGGGC
>NZ_NOIW01000053.1:0-38150 GCF_002708645.1 Sphingobium sp. IP1 | reverse complement strand
CCCATATCGCGCCTGATCTACTCGCCCACGTCTCGCCGTTGGGATGGGAACACATCAATCTAACCGGGGAATATCGCTGGCCCAAATCCTTAGCGTAGGATTCCGCCCCCTCCCGCAAACGCCCCCTACGATTGAGAAGCGCGGCGGAATCTCTTAGATTGATCGCTGGAGGCTTTGTTCGCGGAGACGCGCACATTGCCTTCTTTTCGTTTTAGGAAGCGCTGCCCTAAGCGACAGAAGCCAGAGCTTTGACAATGCGGCATTCCGCGATGGAGCCGACCATGTATCTTGATCCTATCGGTGCAGACACGCGATGATGGCGGTCACGACGGCGGTGGTTTCCGCGACGTCGCGCACCCTCACTGTGTCGAGGCCGATTTCAGCAGCGGGATAGTCATTCCCACCGGGGAATATCGCATCCCCAATGAACAGCATCCCGTCGAGCGGGACACCGCTCTCGGCACTCAGGCGCTTCAGGCCATAGCCCTTGTCGATCCCTGCTCTGGTCACGTCGATCGATGTCGTGCCACCGAGATTGATCGAGAGCTCCGGCAGCTTCGCGCGCAACGTGGCCTGCAACGCGGTCCTCTTCTTTCGGTCAGGATCCCACGCTTCCTTTTCCTTCAGCGGCGCTGCCTGCCCCAGGCCCGAAAAGGTGATCTGGCTGCCCCGGTCCTCGATCCGTTCGCCCCAGATACGTTCGTCGGCGAGACCGGCATCGGTCAGCGCCTGATCGAAGGCCGTGCGGATCTTCGCCTTCTCCGCGTCGTCGAACAGTTCGGCATAGACCGCGCGCCAAGCGCCATTGATGAACCGATAGAGTTTCGTGCCTGTGGTCGGCATCAACCAGAGACGGTCGAGCGCGACGCCGGCAGGAAGGCGCGAGGCGATCTGCTTTTCGAACTGCGGCCAGTCCCCGCCCGAGATCACCGCCACATCCGTGATGGCGAGCAATCGGGCGAGGATTGCGGCCATATCCTCCGATAACGGCCGCTTGCTCTCGGCAAGCGTGCCGTCGAGGTCGAAGGCGATCAGCCACTTCATGCCGCCTTCCCTGCCGGATCGCGGTAGGCGAGCAGCCTGAGCGCATTGATGACGACGAGCAGCGTCGATCCCTCATGAACCGCCACCGCTGGCCCAATGCCGAGGCCGAGGATGGTAGCAGGCACCAGGAAGGCGACGACACCCAGGCTGACGAAGACGTTCTGCCGGATGATTCCACGGGTATGGCGGCTAAGACCGACTGCGAATGGCAGGTGCGCCAGATCGTCGGCCATCAGCGCCACGTCGGCTGTCTCCAGCGCAACGTCCGACCCCGCCGCGCCCATCGCGATGCCGACCGTGGCGCTTGCCATCGCCGGCGCATCGTTCACGCCGTCGCCCACCATCGCGACCTTGTCTTCGCCGGCGAGCTTCTTGATCGCGGCAACCTTGTCTTCGGGCATGAGGTCGCCCCACGCTTCGTCGATCCCGACTTCGTCGGCGATCGCTTCGGCGACTTTCTGGTGATCGCCGGAGATCATTATCATCCGCGACACGCCCATCTCGTGCAGCCGACGCAACGCGGTCTTGGCAGCTTCGCGAGGCGTGTCCATCAGGCCGATCGCGCCCAGGTCGCGGTCCCCCTTGCGGACCACCATTGTCGTGCGGCCGTTCTCGCGCAGCTTCGCGATTGCGTCCTGCGCGCCCTGCCCCAGCGCCGGAATGCCCTCACTTCCGAACATCTCGGCCTTGCCGATCCACACCGTCTCGCCATCCACGCTCGCGGTGACGCCCCGACCGGTCAGGCTCTTGAGGTCGCCGGCAGTCGGCACGGCACGATCGTTCAGACGTTCGCGGCCGTCCTTGACGATCGCTTGGGCCAGGGGATGGTCGCTCAACGCTTCGACGGCGACAGCCAGCGCCAGCAACTCGCCTTCATCGGCGCCATCGACGGGCACGACATCAGTGATGCGCGGACGACCTTCGGTCAGCGTGCCCGTCTTGTCGAAAGCGATCGCTTTGAGCGACCCGAGGTTTTCGAGCGGTGCACCGCCCTTCACGAGCACGCCGCCCCGCGCTGCACGGGCAACGCCCGACAGGACCGCGCTCGGCGTTGCGATCGCGAGCGCGCACGGGCTTGCCGCCACCAGCACCGCCATCGCGCGATAGAAGCTGTCGCGGAACGGCTCGTCGACGACCACCCATGCGAACAGCAGGAGCACTGACAGGACCAGGACGGCGGGCACGAAGATCCGTTCGAACCGGTCGGTGAAGCGCTGCGTCGGCGACTTCTGCGTCTCCGCTTCGCTCACCATCTTCACGACCTTGGCAAGCGCGCTTTCATTGGAACGGCGTGTCACCTCGATCTCGATCGCGCCGCCGCCGTTGATCGTACCAGCAAAAACCCGGCTTTCCGCGTCGACTGCATCGGGCTTGGCGCGTGCCGCTGCGGCATCTGCGACCGGCACCTTGTCGACCGGGATGCTTTCACCCGTGACCGGGGCCTGGTTGATCGCGCTGGTGCCCTTGATGACGAAGCCGTCGGCAGGCAGGCGCTCGTTCGGGCGGACGATGGCAATGTCCCCGACGACCATCTGCTCGACCGGGATTTCGCTGGTCTGCCCGCCGCGTCGCACGGTCGCGGTTTCGGGCGCGAGCTTCGCCAGCGCCTCGATCGCCTTCTTGGCGCGGCCCATTGCATAATGCTCAAGCGCATGGCCGAGGCTGAACAGGAACAGCAGCAGCGCACCTTCGGCCCATGCGCCCAGCGCAGCGGCGCCGGCCGCAGCGACCAACATCAGCGTGTCGATCTCGAACTTCTTCATCCGGAGGTTGTCGATCGCCTCGCGCAGCGTGAAGAATCCGCCGAAGAAATAGGCTGCGATATAGCAGGCGGTCGGCAGCCATTCGGGCGCGCCAGCGACCAGCCTCTCGATCGCGTAGCCGATCCCCAGCAGCGCGCCACAGGCGAGCGCGAAGATCAGCTCGGTATTGGGGCCGAGAAATTCGGCGTGGCTATGGTCGTGGCCATCGCCGGGGCCGTGCTTCTCTTCGCCCGCGCCGTGGCCCCCGGGGCCGTGGTCGTGGCCGGCATGTTCATCGGCAGCGACCCGCTTGCCCACCCTCACCTTCAGCTTGCGAAGCGCAGCGCGCACCTCCTCTTCGGTGGTTTCGCGGCGATCATATTCGACCCGGACAGACCCGCTGGTGCTGGCGCTTGCCTGGACCACGCCGGGCAAGGCGCACAGCGCATCGCTGACCGTGCGCGCCCGACGTTCGTGGTTGATCCCCGTCACCTGCCAGATCGCATGGCCGTAGCGCTCGGTGATTTCGGCACCTGCGGCGCGCACCATTTCGCGCAACCGTGGCAGCGGCAGCTTGGCGGCATCGAAATGGATGCACAGCGCCGCTGGCGTGTTGCCGTCGAGACAGATCACATGCGCCCGCTCGACACCTTCGCGCTTTGACAGGGTTGATACGAGACGGTCCAGGCAGGCATCGGCCGCGTCAGGAAGGTCCGGCAACAACACTGGAATGTCGAGTTCGAGCTTGTCGTTCATGACGACCTCCTTTCGCTTTTCTTGGTTTCGGCGCGCGCGTCGCGCAGGATTTCGACACCGCCCTTGATGGCGATGATGGCGGTGGCGAAGCCGACCAGCAGGTCCGGCCAATTGGTACCCAACCACAGCACCAGCACGCCGGCGATCAGGATGCCGCCGTTGGAAATGAAGTCGTTGAAGCTGAAGGTGGTTGCGGCCCGGAGATTGACGTCCGGATCCTTGAGGCGCTGGAGCAGCCGCAGGCAGAGGTAATTCACGACGCCGGCGATCGCGGACATGACCATCATGGTAGGTCCGATGGGCTCGCTGCCCTGCACGTAGCGCCGTCCGACATCGATCAAGATGCCGCCCGCGAAGATCAGCAGCATGACGCCCGAAGCGACCGCGGCGCGTGTCTTCCATGTCTGGCCCCGGGTGAGCGCCACAAGGCTCAGCGCATACACAGCCGTATCGGACAGGTTGTCGACGCCGTTGGCGATCAGCGCGCTCGAGTCCGCGAAGAAGCCGGAAACGAAGAAGCCCGCAGCGATCGCCGCGTTCAGCAGCAGGACGATCCACAGTGTGCGGCGCTCCTGCCCGCCATTGTTGTCGTTGCCCGGGATCATCCCATCATCTCCTCAAGTGTCAGCAGGGCCAGGAAGCCGACGAAAAACATCGAGCTGATGAGCGGGGTGTCGGGTTTCTCGTGCGCCTCGACCAGCAACTCCTCCGTGACGAGGTAGAGCAGCGCCATCAGCCCGAAGCTGAGGAAGCCGGCGATCATCACCGGCGACAGCGCGGCGGCCGGCACGGCAGCGAGCGCGCCGATCGGCAGCAGCAGGGCCAATGCCGAGACGATCACGATGATGCGCAAGCGCGAGCGATAGGTTTCCGCCAGCTCGTCGGTCAGCGTCAGTCCCAGAAATAACACTTCCAGAGTGAGCGCGATCGTCAGCAGGAGACCTGCCTTCTCGCCCGCCACGAAAGCGAGGCCGAGCACCAGGCCGTCGACCAGAATGTCGATGCCGATCGCGGCGAGTAGCGCCATCGGCCCCTTGAAGCGGGCCTCAAGAGCCTTGAGCCCCAGCATGGTCGCGACGCCCGCCGCCCCGCCGATCAACGTCGCGCTGGGCGATGCCTCATGCTTGACCTGCGGCAGGATTTCGGTCGCTGCCGCCGCGAACACGACGCCGGCAGCGAGATGCTGTAGGCCCGCCACGAGGCCAGGTTTCAACTTGGTGCGGCTCGCGACAATCGCGCCGAGCACGACCGCCAGCACAGGCGCAAGCGTATAGAGCAGTGCCTGCATTTCCTAGGACTCCTCCGGGGTTCGGTGGCAGACGCGGATCTTCCCGCGTCGCGTGAACGCGATCGATCCGCCCGCCACGACAGCCCGCGAATGGTCGCCGCGAAACTCGTCACCGGTTCGCTGCGCGCGCAGGATCTCGGTCCTGCCCTTCGGCAGCCAGGTGACGGCCATTTTCAAGCCGTCATCGATGAAGTCGACATCGGCGCGTGTGCCGTCGTCGCAGTACATGATGCGCTGCGCGATTAGTTTCGACGTCAGATGCTTTTCATGCGCCGGCTCGGTAGGCTGGGTCGGCGCTGGATTACACGCCCCTATAACCGCCCCGGAGACGAGAACGACGCCGAGGCGCGCGATCGCCAGACCGGCCCGATTCAGGCCGCACAAGGTTGTCACATTTGAAATCGACGTGTCAGACATCGGTCTCTTCCGACGAAGCGCCCTGTGGCGTTCGAAGGCAGGGCAGTTCATCGCGTGCCTTCCCGCTCGCAGATCCGGGTACGGCCATCGCCTTCCACGATGGTGAGCTGCGACCCCTTGAAGGTCGCGGTGGCTGTTTCGCCGACATATTGCAGGCCCTGCGCTGGCGCGGTCAGCATCATCGGCGGTCCCCCGTTGGAGCGCCGCAAATCGATCTGCAGGCCGTTGTCCTTGTAATCGACGAACAGCGGTTCCCCGTCGGAACAGCGATATCTATGCCGCCCCATTTCCCCGGTCGCCACGGCGCTGTCGGACGAATGGATCTGCTGCTCCGTTGGCGGGGCTGGCGGCTTTCTTTCCGAGCACGCCGCGAGCCCGACAACGAGGATGACGGCGGGCAGCACCCGCTTACAGTGCATCATCATCGCGCCTTCCTCCTGTAGCGGAAGGGGACGCGCTGACGATTGATAGCCCGGGCAGGCTGACCTACCCGCCAGCGGAGATAGGTTGCGAGGCGATCGTCAGATTCGACCATCAGGGATCGCAGGCGGCGCAACATCATCGCCGCGAACGGCAGGGAGAGCGCCCCGCGCAGCGTGCAGCTATGCGTTAGCCTGGTGCCGCCATCGTCCCCCGCCAGCTCGTACCGCTCTTCGAGCGTGAACAGATAGGGGATGCCGCAGGACCAAGCGAAGGCGTGCGGTTTATCGAATCGATCAATCCGTGCTGGCGTCCGAATTGGCCGGGTGATGCCCTGGATCGCAAAGGTGCATTCTGTGTCGCCGAGCCGGGACGGATCATCGAGAAATACGAGCGGACTCCACGCCCGGCGATGATCCGGATCGGTGAGTGCCGACCAGATGCGCAGTGGCCCGCCGTGAAGCATCGAGCTGGTTATGGTGCGAGGCATATCCCCATCTCCCAGAGATGGGCGGGGCGATCGCGGATCGCCCCGCCCATCCATCAGGCCAAGTTGTTCACGAAGGTCTGACCGTGGTCGTCCCCTTCATGCTCCTCATTGTAGTGCTCGGGTTTCTCGATCACTTTCTGCCCGAACCGGGCATAGAGTGTCGGCAGCACGAACAGCGTAAGAAGCGTCGCCGAGATCAGACCGCCGATGACGACCGTCGCCAAAGGCTTTTGAACCTCTGCGCCGGCGCCTTCGCCCAGCGCCATCGGCACGAAGCCGAGGCTGGCGACTAGCGCGGTCATGATGACGGGTCGCAGACGCTGCATCGCGCCAACATGCGCGGCTTCCTCGCGGCTCATCCCTGATCGGATCAGATCTTGGATCGAGCTGACCATGACGAGGCCGTTGAGGACCGCGATGCCCGAGAGGGCGATGAAGCCCACTGCCGCCGAGATCGAGAAGTCCATGCCCCGCAGGAACAGCAACAGGACGCCGCCCACCAGCGCGAAAGGCACGCCGGTGAACACGATCGCGGCGTCGCGGACCGATCCCAACGCCCCGTAGAGGAGCAGCAGGATCAAGATGAAGCAAGCCGGAATGACCAGCTTCAGCCGTTCGCTTGCCGATTGGAGGTTCTCGAACTGGCCGCCCCATTCGAGATAGGTGCCGGCAGGCAGCCGGAGTTGGCTGCCGATCGCCGCCTGCGCATCCGCCACGACGGATCCGACGTCGCGGCCACGCACGTTGGCTTGCACCACCACGCGCCGCTTGCCGTTCTCGCGGCTGATCTGGTTCGGACCATCGACCACCTTGATCTCGGCGACGCTGGACAGCGGTACATAGCCGCCGCCTGCCACCGGCACCTGCACCTGTTGGAGCAGGCCGATGTCGGCACGCTGCGCCTCCGACAGGCGGATCACCACGGGGAAGCGACGGTCGCCCTCGAAGATCTGGCCCGATGTTCGCCCGCCGATCGTCGCAGTCACGGTGTCCTGCACATCCTGAGCCGTAACGCCCAACCGCGCCATCGCGTCGCGGTTGACGCGAATGTCGAGCATGGGAAGACCGGTCGTCTGCTCCACCTTCACGTCCGCTGCGCCTTGCGTTCTGCGCAGCACCGCCGCGATTTGCTCGGCCGTCCGGTTCATCTGGTTGAAGTCGTCCCCGAACACCTTCACCGCGATGTCGCCGCGCACGCCGGCGATCAGCTCGTTGAAGCGCATCTGGATGGGCTGGGTGATCTCGTAGGCATTTCCCGGAATCTTCGCGAGATTACCCTCGATCCGGCTGACCAGCTCCTCCTTGGGAAGCTCAGGATCCGGCCAATCCTTGCGCGGCTTCAGGATGACGAACATGTCGGTCGCGTTCGGCGGCATCGGGTCGGCCGCCAGCTCGGCGGTGCCCGTCTTGGAATAGACGAATTGCACCTCCGGCTGCTTCGACATCATCCGCTCGATCGGCACCTGCATCGCCTGGCTCTGCTGGACCGACGTTGCCGGAATGCGGAGCGACTGGATCAGCAAATCGCCTTCGTCGAGCTGCGGCAGGAACACCGAGCCGAGCGTAGTGAAAGCAAGCGCCGCCACCACAAGGCTTCCCACACCCGCACCGATCGTCAGCGTCGGGCGCTTCATGGCCCGGTCGAGACCGGGTTCGTAGCGCTTCTTCAGCCACGTGATGATGCGGCCGTCCTTCTCCTCGACCTTCTTCGACAGCCAGATCGCAATCATCGCCGGCACGAAGGTGAGAGAGAGGATGAAGGCGAAGGCGAGCGCGATGATGACGGTCAGCGCCATCGGTCCGAACGTTTTACCCTCCACGCCGGTCAGCGTGAGCAGCGGTACGTAGACGAGGATGATGATTGCCTGCCCGTACACAGAGGGACGGATCATCTCACGCGCAGCGGCTGCCACGGTCGCGAGCCGTTCCTTGACGCTGAGCAATCGGCCTTCATGATGCTGTTGCTCGGCAAGCCGGCGCAGCGCGTTTTCGACAATGATGACGGCGCCGTCGACGATCAGACCGAAGTCCAAAGCCCCAAGGCTCATCAGATTGGCCGAGACCCCAGCGCGCAGCATACCAAAGCCTGTCAGCATCATGGTGATCGGGATGACCAACGCCGCGATCAGGGCCGCACGGAAGTTGCCGAGCAGCAGGAAGAGCACGACGATGACCAGCACCGCGCCTTCGGACAGGTTTTTCGCGACCGTCTTGATCGTCGAATTGACCAGCTCGGTGCGGTTCAGCACCGGCTGAATTACGACGTCAGGAGGCAGCGAAGCGTTGATCGTCTTCAGTTTCTCAGCGACCGCGGTCGACACGATGCGGCTGTTCTCGCCGATCCGCATGATCGCCGTGCCGACGACGACTTCGGTACCGTTCTCCGATGCCGAACCCATGCGGATCGCCTGACCCGTCTTCACAGTCGCAACTTGTTCGACCGTGATCGGCACGCCGTTACGTGTCGCGATCACGGTCCTGGCCAACTCGCTGGCATTGCGAACGAGCGCATCCGAGCGAACAGCCAGACCTTCGCCATTGCGATTGACGAAGCCACCGCCGACGCTGGTGTTATTGCGCTCCAGCGCATTTCCCAGGTCCGTCAGCGTGATGCCGAGCGAGGCCAGCTTCTGCACGTCGGGCACGACGAGGAACTGCTTGGCGTAACCGCCAATCGAGTCGACACCGGCGAGGCCCGGTGTGGTCTTCAGAAGCGGCGTCACGATCCAGTCCTGCGCGGTGCGCAGGTAGGTCGCCTTGTCCTCTTCGGTCGTCAGTCGCTCGCCCTCTGGCGTGATGTAGCTGCCATCGGGCTGTTGGCCCGGTTCACCGGGCTTGTGCTTGTCGTCCTCGCGATGATCGAGACGAACGGTGTACATGTACACCTCGCCCAGGCCTGTCGCGATCGGACCCATTTCAGGGTTCACGCCGTCGGGCAGATTCTCTTGCACGCCCCGCAGACGCTCGCCCACCTGCTGGCGGGCGAAATAGATGTCCGTCGCGTCCGAAAAGACCGCCGTGATCTGCGCGAAGCCGTTGCGGCTCAACGAGCGCGTATATTCCAGGCCGGGGGTGCCGGCGAGCGCGGTTTCGATTGGAAACGACACCTGCTTCTCGACCAGCTCGGGCGAGAGGGCAGGCGCGCGGACGTTGATCTGGACCTGATTGTTGGTGATGTCCGGCACCGCGTCGATCGGTAGCCGGTAGAGGGAAAAGGCGCCGATGGCGGCGACGATGACGGTGAGGAGCAGGACTAGCCAGCGCTTCTCGACCGCCCAGGTTACGATACGGGCGATCATGGCTTAATCCTCGTGGCTCGCTTCGCCCTTGCCGATCTCGGCCTTGAGCGTGAAACTTCCGGTGGTGGCGATCTGTTCGTTGCCGGTCAGGCCCGACCGGACGATCACCGTGTCGCCCGACGCATCGCCGAGCTGGACCGGGGTCGCCTTGAAGCCGGTGGGCGTGCGCACGAACACGACCGACTTGCCCTCGAAACTCTGGACCGCCGTCGTCGGCACGCGGACCGCCCCGCTCCCGCCGCTGCCCGTGAGCTGCACGGCTGCCGTCACAGGCTCGCCGACCCGCCATTCGCCACCGCGATTGTCGAGGGTGGCGAGCGCAGGCACGAGCCGCGTCTGCGGATCAAGCGCCGGCGACACGAAGGTCACGCGGGCGGTCGCCTGACGGCCTGCCGCCTTCACCAGCACCGTATTGCCGGGACGCACCCGGCCCGCATCCTCGGGCTTGAGATTAAGCGCGATCGACACCTGGCTCAGGTTGGCGATGCGATAGAGTTCGGCATCCGCCGCGACCGTTTGTCCCAGCGTCACGGGGCGCGCAATGATCTGGCCCGAGATCGGCGCGGCAATGCCGAGCCGGTTGAGCCCGCCGCCGCCGACACCCGCCGCCGAAACCATGCTCTGCGCCTGCGTCAGGGCGATCCGCGCCTCCGTCGCCGCTGTGCGGGCGGCGATCAGATCCTGTTCAGGGGAGACTCTCTGCGCGAACAGCCGCTGTTCGCGCGCGAGGTTCGAATTAGCGAGCTGAAGCCGCGCCCGCGCCGCCTCGACCTCGCCCTTGATCTGCGCCGCCTCGCGGCTTTCGATGACCGCAATGGTCTGGCCGCGTCCGACCGATTGGCCGAGGTTACGGGTGAGCGCGACCACGCGTCCCGCAATTGCGGCCGAGACGACCTGCGTTCCCTGTGGGTCGCCCTCGATGATCGCGGGCAGCTCGATCGTCCCGGCCCCGCCGATGATCGGCCGTCCGACCTGGACGCCCGCTGTGGCGATCTGGTCGGCACCCAATGTGACGACGCCTTCACCGGCATGACCGCCTTCAGCACCGCCCTTTTCCGTGCCCGCTGCCGTCTCATTGGCAGCTGCGCCTTCGGCAGTTGCCTCGTTTCCGCCATCCTTGCCGCCGCAGGCAGCCAAGAGCAGGGCGAGCGACGCCGCGCCCGCGAGATAAAAGCTCTTCATCACTGATTCCCCCCATTGGGCGCACGAGCGGTCAGTCGCTCCACTTGCGCGCGGGCATTCTGGTAATTGGCAAGCGCGTCGATCGCGGCGACCCGCGTTTCGGCGAGCGTGCGTTCAGCATCGAGCAATTCGAGCTGGCCGAACTTGCCCTCGCGATAGCCGATCCGCGCGATGCGGGCGGCCTCCTGTGCAGCCGCCAGCGCCGGCCCCGACGCCGCACGAGCCGTCGTTGCGGCATTGGCCGCCTGCGCCTGCGCGTCCGTGATCGCCTGTTCGATGTCGAGCGCGGTCACGCGGCGCTGCGCATCCGCCTGGGTCCGCTGCGCGGTCGCCTGCGCAATCGCGGCGCGACCATTGTTGAACACCGGGATCGGGATCGACACGCTGAACACCGCCGCCATGTCGTTGGTCGCTTCCAGGCGGCGGATCGACGGCCCGACGTTCAGGTCAGGCACGCGATTGGCGCGCGCGAGCCGCACGCCGGCTTCGGCAATGGAGAAATCCGCGTTGGCTGCCGCCAGCGCGAGTGTGCCGGTCGTGTTGACCGGTGCCAACGGCCCATAGACGTTCACATCGGGAAGGCGATCGAGCAGCGTGTCATCGAGCAGGCCGTCGATCGGCCGTCCGATCCGACGCGCCAGATTGGCGCGGGCCGCCTCGGCCAAGCGAAGCTGCCGCTCCACATTGGCGTCGGCATTGATACGCGCGACATCCGCGCGCTGTTGCTCGAGTGGCGATGCCCGCCCTGCCTGCACGCGAACGCTCGCGGCCCGCAGCGCATCGCTGGCGATCCGGGCCTGATCGCGGGCTGTCATTACCCGGCGATCGGCCGCGACCGCTTCGACATAGAGCTGCGTTACCTGAAGCCGGACATCCGCCGCGATGATCGCGGCCTGGATCTCGGCCCGGGACAATTGCGCATTGGCGACCGCGACGCGGGCGCCGCGCTTGCCGCCTAGCTCGATCGGGATCGCAAAGCCGACCGTGGTTTCCGCGCTGCGGACCCCCCGATACGGCCCGGAGCCGATGACATTCTCGACTTGGCCTTGAACCACCGGATTGGGCCGCAAGCCGGCGACTGTGCGACCTGCACGGGCCGCGTCGATTCCAGCTGTCGCCGCTTCCGCAGCAGGGGCCGAACCGCCCGCTGCACTGACCGCTTGGTCAAGCGTGTAGACCGGCGCATCCTGCGCAACAGGCGCGGACGGTCCGACCTGCGCCTGCGCCATCGTGGCGCAAGACGCTGCGGCCAGCATGGCCGCGAGGATACGATTCATGAAAATAGGACTCCTGACGATGATCGACAGGGGCGCGCCAACGCACGCCCAAATCGGACGTCAGGCTTGGGGGGGCCTCAAATGGACCATGCCGGTGCGGCCGTCGAGCGACGCAGAGGCGGAGATTGTCGGCTTGGGCACTGTGAGGACGGGGGTATATTCCATCGTCGTGCGCGCAGGCGCGCCGACGTCGTGTCCGTGACAATAATTGTGATGATGCGGGACATTCTTGTCCGAGTCCGATGGCACCTGATCGATGTCACCGGCGGTATGGACCGTGAACTCAACGCCCGCGATGCTTCCCCCCGCCAGATCGGCGGCATGGGCCATGCCGGAGAAGCTGGTCAGGACCAGCATCAGGCATGTCAGGAAAGGCAAAAAGGCTCGCACTAGCTTGCCTCTATCACGGAAGGGTTTTCATGTCATTGCACTAATTCGAACCAAGGGTCACTGAGCCGGAACCCGAGCGGGATCGGTCGCGCCCGTTCCAGGCGAACCCGACCGCAATGGCGACCGCCATCAGGAGTTGCGCCAGCACCGATTGCCAAGTGGGAAACACGCCGAGCATCGACAGCCGTGGCACGTCCGCGAGCGGTGCGATGTTGATAAGGCCGGCTTCCTGGAGCGCGGCGACGCCTTTACCCGCCAGCACGACGGTCAGGACCGCCATGAGCCAGGAGCTATAGCGGAAGAACTGCGCGATCGGCAGCTTGCGACTGTAGCGAAGCATGGCCCAAGCGATCAGGCTGAGCAGTCCAATCGCCGACCCGGCCCCCGCGAGAAGCATCCCGTTGTCACCTTGCGCCGAAAGCGCGGCATAGAACAGGATCGTCTCGAAGACCTCGCGATAAACTACGACGAACGCCAGCCCGAACAGGAACCAGCCCGACCCGCCCGAGAGCGCCCGCGACATCTTCTCGCGAATATAGCGCTGCCACTGATCGGCCTGCGCCTTGCCGTGCATCCAAATCCCGACCGAGAGCAGCACGACCGCGGCGAACAGCGAGCCAAACCCTTCCGTCAGCTCCCGGCTCGCACCGCTGATCCCGATCGCATAGGTGGCGACCGCCCAGGTGATCCCGCCCGCGATGATCGCGCTGACCCAGCCGCCATGCACGTACCGCAGCGCCTCGCCGCGCTCGGCTTTACGCAGGAACGCGATCATGGCGACAACGATGAGCAGGGCTTCGAGCCCTTCACGCAGCAGGATCGTGAACGCGCCCAGGAACGTGGACGCTTCGGTGGCGGCATCAGGCGCGAGCGCCGCTTCCGCATCGTCGAAAAGGCCGCCCAGTACTGCGACCTTCTCCGCGAGATCATCGGGCGACGCGCCCCGGTCGATCGAGGCGCGGAACTCCCCCATCGCGCCCTCGATTCGACCCATCAGCGTCGCGTCGCGCGCGGTGAGTGTTGGCTCGATCGGCTCGAACCCATCGAGATAGGCCGACAGCGCCAGCTCTTTCGCCATGCGCGCATCGCCGCGCCGCGCAGCCGCCACGCTTTCGGCGAGTTTGGCGCGGGCGACCGCGAGCGAGCCGGGAGCCTGTTGTATCACCTGTTCGGGATGACGACGCAGGAACGCGAGCACTGGGTCAGCCTTGGCGTCGCCGATCGCCGCGCCGAGCGCGGCCGGGGTGAGCGCGACCAGGGTTTTCAGGTCCGGAATGCGCCGGCGAAGGGTCGGGTCGGATTTCCAAAGCCGCTCGCCTTCGCGCGCCTGCGCATCCGTGAAGGCGAAGCTCCCGGCTCGGAATGCTAACGCCCAGCGCTGATCGTTGGGCAGATCGGCGAAGCTCTGCATCGCGGTCCCGTCGATGCCTTGCGTCACCACCTGATAGAGCGCGAACACGCTGCGCTGGCGCGCGCGCTCGGCATCGGTGAAAGCAATCGGGGGCGTAGCGAGCTTGGCGGCGTCAGGGCCACGGCCGTTGCCCGTCATCCCGTGGCAGGACGCGCAGGATTGTCGGAACAGGGCATCGCTGGAGACGAGGTTCGGAGCCTTATCGGGCGCGAGCGGCACCGGGTAGGCGCGCAACAGATCGGCCGCGAGCCCGTGCGCCAATGTTGCCACCTGTTCAGTCGGTCCCTTTTCCGCGATCACCGCCTGGAGGTTGGCAGCCCGCTGGATGAGGGCTTGACGCTCCGGCTTCGCCGGCAGGCCCTGAAGCCGTGTCGAGACCGACGCGGCGAACTCCGTCATCTCGGCATATTCCGACGTGCTCTTGATCCGACCGTTGGCGACCGCGCCGCCATAATCGACGGCCATATAGTCGAGCAGCCGCCATGCGGTTTGCACGTCGCCGGGTTCGGCGATTGCCGCAGCAGGGATCAGCAGCGCCGCGAGCGCGGAGAGCAGCCGCAACGAGAGCATTGCCCGGATCAACGCGAGCAGACGCACTACCGCTCTCCCAATTCGCGCCGAGCGCCAGTGACGATTTCATAAGCGGAGTGGAGGAACAGGAGGGCGATGAGGCCGGCGACGGCGAGGTCCGGCCAGGCGCTTCCTGTCCACGCCACCAGACCGGCCGCGGCGATCACCGCCACGTTGGCGAGCGCGTCGTTGCGGCTGAACAGCCAGATCGCGCGAACATTGGCGTCCCCTTCCCGGAAACGCGCAAGCACCAAGGCGGACACGACATTGATCGCGAGCGCGACAACGCCGATTGTGCCCATCAGTTCGGCATCGGGCGCGGTTGCGTTCAGGGCGCGCCAAATCGCGAAACCGATTACGCCCACGCCAAGCGCACCGAGAAACAACCCCTGCGTCAGCGCGACCTTTGCCCTCGCCCGTGCGGACCAGGCAAGCGCGAGAAGACCGATAAGGCTGATCGACCCGTCCCCGAGAAAATCGAGGGAATCCGCTTTCAGCGCTTGGCTATCGGCGATGAACCCGCCGAACAGCTCGGCGACTCCGAAGCCGAGGTTGAGCACCACGACGGTCAGCAGCGCACGGCGATAGGCCGGATCGGTTTGCGCGCGCGCGGGCTCCCCGTGGCACCCGCAGCTTTCGGTAGAAGCATTCATGCGGCCTTCCTTACCATCTCCAGTCGCTGTAGAAGCAAGCGAAATGTGCGACACGTTCGCATAAGCAAGGATGGCATGATGAAGCCGGTGATGATTGGGCAGCTCGCCAGCGAGACCTCGACGAAGGTGACGACGATCCGCTTTTATGAGTCGATCGGGTTGCTCCGATCCGCCCCTCGCACGGCGTCGGGTCGCAGAACCTACGATGCCAGTGACATTGAGCGTTTGCACTTCATCCGCAACGGTCGCCGGCTTGGCTTCTCCGTCGACGAGATCCGTTCGTTGATGGGGCTGGCGCAGAACCCGGACCAGGATTGTGGTGCCGCCTTAGCTATCGCTGCTCAGCACCTCAAGGATGTGGAGGAGAGACTGGCGCAACTCGCGGTGTTGCGGGATGAGTTGGCAATGCTCAGCCAGAGCTGCACCAAGGCGCGCATGGCCGATTGTCGGATCATGAAGGCGATCGGCAAAGGCCACCCTCAAGCCGATCAATAATAATCGGCCAGCCTGAGCTCGCGCACATCACCCGAGGCCATCGTCAGCTTTACGAGGGTGCCAGCAGGCCGGGAGCGCACTTGCCAGAGCTCCCCACGCGTATAGTTCGCATCGATCGAATGGCCGTTCACCGCCACGATCCGGTCGCCGACCGCCCAGCCAGCCTTTTCCGCGGGACTGTTCGCCGCCACATGAACAACGGTGAGCGCCGTTGGTGAGGCTGCGAGGCCAAGGCCGCTACGGTCCTTCAGCATCGGCAGGCGACGACGAGGACCGAGTGGCCGGAGCCACACGAATCCGGCGGTCACGTCGAACACCACGTCGAATTGAGCGATCAGCGGTAGGCCGACATTGCCAACCGTGCTGGTGGAGAGCCAAGCTCTCATCCCGAGTGTGGGGACGTTCGAGACGCCAAGCCCTTCGATGTTGATGTTCTGGATCGTGAAAGCATCGTTGATACGCACACCATCGACGCCGCCGATCGCCGCGGTCGAGACGAGCTTCCCGTTCAACAGCCCTTGATCGCGGGCATAGGCCGACGAGAGCATCAGCGCGGCCGAGCTGCCAAGATCGATCATCAAGGGCACGGGAGGCAAACCCGAGACGGAAGCTCGAATGAACAGCTCCTGCTTGGCACCGCGCCCGAGCGCGACAGCGCGCCAGTCGGGACCGGCGAGAAACGTGCCTGACTTGACGACCGCCATACGCCTTTTCGCGAAATCGAGCGCGATGCAGCTACCCGTGAACATATCGGCACCGAGGAGGATATCGATCGGTCGTCCGAAGGCCGCCGACACTGAACTCAGATCACCAACGACGGCAAAGGGTAAGCGACGGGTTTCGCGGGCGAGCTGTACGTCGATGTCGCGGACCAGCAGCACCGGGGCCTTGGCGCTCAGCCCGCTAATCATGCGCCGCTCACCATCGTTCAAGCCGAGCTTCGCCGCGAGCGCCGTGCTCATGATCGACGCGCCGCTGCCACTGTCGAGCACCGCCCGCACCGGCACTCCGCGCACTTGTGCCGAAACAAGGAGGGTATCACCCGTGCCGACTTCCAGCGGCTCCCATTCGAGGTGAGCCGCACCGAAGTTCCACGAGCCCGCAGACCGGGAAGTCTGTCGCGCGAGCGTTGGAGAACCGAGCACCAAGCCGGTTCCACAGGCCACCAGCCGCGCCACTAATGAGCGTCGAGACATACCGATTGCTTCAACACGGGCCGTCAAAAAGCCACCTCCAGCCCCCCGTCCGCAGGAGAGCAAATTGCGGTTACATGCTCCAGCCACTGGAGGAGCAAGTGCTTTTGGTGCGCCCGAAAATCCTCAGAAGCGCTTGGAGAACTTTAGATGAAGGATGGTGCAGACCGCTTAGATGCCTTCCCGATAACGAACGGTTCCGGGGGACGCTGGGCCGATCGGGACCGCGAACGGTGTAAACGCTCGCGCTAAGTGGCGGCATTCTGATCGCGCTATTTGTCGGCGAGCGTCGCTACGCGGCTACCGGCTTGGTCTCGGCCGATCGCACATAGGCGTAGAGTTTTGGCTTGGAGATGCCGAGCATCGAGCAAATCTTGGCGATCGGCATCGTGTTCTCGTGGTAGAGCCTGACGGGCAGGTCGCGCTTTTCCTTGCCGAGTGCGGCCGGCCGGCCACCCTTCTTGCCGCGAGCGCGGGCTGCGGTGAGACCGGCCTGGGTCCGCTCGCGGATCAGGTTGCGCTCGAACTCCGCCAATGCCCCGAACAGGTGGAAGGTAAGCTTGCCCGACGTGGTGGTCGTGTCGATCGCCTCGTGCAGGCTCAGCAGCCCGACCTTTTCCTCGTCGAGGTAGGTCATCCATCCGATCAGATCACGGAGCGAGCGGCCGAGCCTGTCGAGGCGCCAGACCACCAGTGTGTCGCCGGCGCGAAGCAGCTCCTTCACCTTTTCCAATCCAGGGCGAGCGGCAGTCGCCCCGGAGGCCTTGTCGGTGATGACCTTCTCGCAGCCGGCAGCCTTCAGCGCATCACGCTGGAGGTCCAGGTTCTGCTCGGCGGTCGATACGCGGGCGTAACCGATTTTCATGCGTAGGGCCGGTGGCGCCCCGATCGGGCGCGGTTTGGGAAGAAAGTCGTCATCGGCAGGTCTATGTTGCCCTAGTTTTCTTTACCGGGTAGATTTACGTCGAACAGGCCGGTTTGGCAACGCGAGCGGACTCGCATGGCGATGGGCAGGCAAATCTCCGTTTTCCTTACCTGCGACACGGACCGTCGGCGGTGACGCATCCGGCGCTTGTCCCGCCGCTGGCGATCGAGCGCTACCGCGTCCTTGAACCGCACCTCGCCGATGGCATCCCGCTCGCGGACCTCGCCCGCACCGGCACGCTGAGCGAGCGGACGTTGCAGCGCTGGCTCGGGCGCTACCGTGCCGAAGGACTTGCCGGTCTCGCGCGTCTGCCGCGCAACGATCGGGGCAGGCTGCACCTGCCGGAACATCTGGTCGAACTGACCCGCACTCTCGCCACCAAGCGCCCGCGACCCCCGGTCGCCGCCATTCACCGAAAGGTGCAGGAACTCGCCATCGCGCATGGACACCGAACCCCCAGCTATGCGGCCGTCGCGCGTGTCGTCAGGGCGATACCGGCAAGCCAGATCGCCGCAGCCTCCGATCCGGCCGTCTACCGCGACCAGCACGAGCTAGTGCATCGGCGCGAAGCCGCGACCTCGAACGAGATGTGGCAGGCCGATCATACCGTTCTCGACATTCTCGTGCTCGATGATGCCGGAACCCCGGTGCGTCCTTGGCTGACCGTCATCGTTGACGATCACAGCCGAGCCATCGCCGGTTACTTCCTCAGCCTCGATGCCCCCAGTGCCCTCAACACGGCGCTCGCCTTGCGGCAGGCGATCTGGCGCAAGCCCAATCCCGAATGGATCGTCAGCGGCATTCCCGAACAGCTTTACGTCGACAACGGCTCGGATTTCATCTCCGAGCATATCGAGCAGGCGTGCATCGCCCTCAAAATCCGCCTCATCCATTCGCTGCCGGGGCGTCCTCGCGGGCGCGGCAAGATCGAGCGGCTGTTCCGCACCATCAACGACATGTTCCTGCCCGACCTGCCCGGCCACCTGATCGCGGGCAAGCCGCTGTCGGCGCCAGTGCTCACGCTCGACGAGCTGCGCGCCCGCTTCGAGGCGTTCGTGTGCGGCGTCTATCATCGTCGCCCGCATGGCAGCACCGGCGAACCGCCGATCACGCGCTGGCAGAAGGGCGGGTTCCTGCCCGCAATGCCCGACAGCCTTGAACAGCTCGACATGCTGCTCGTGCACGTGCCCAAGCCCCGTAAAGTGCTGCGCGACGGCATCCGTCTGATGGGCAGGCGCTATGTCGAACCCACGCTCGCGGCCTTCGTCGGCGAGCAGGTCGAGGCGGTCTATGACCCCCGCGACCTGACCGAGATCCACGTCTACCACCAGGGCCGGTTCGTCTGCCGTGCGCTCAGCTCCGAGCACGCTGGGCACCCGTCGTTGCGCGCGATCCAGCGCGCCCGGCGCGGCGCGAAGGAGCGCGACAAGCAGGTGCCTGCCCCCACGGAGACCTTCGATGGCGACCAAGAGGATACGGCTTCCCGGCCCACCACCTACCGAGGGCTCCGGCTCTACGCCGCTGACGATTGAGTTCCTGGTCGAGCAGCCGTTCCTGGCGACCCGCGAACATGCCCGGTTCGTCGAGTTTGCCGAAGCCTGCGCGCACTACCGCTATATCGGCGTGTGTCATGGCCGGCCGGGCGTCGGAAAGACGCGATCGGCGCGCGAGTTTTCCAGCTTCCCCGACCTGGGGGAATATGCCGCGCTCCGTCCCATTGCCGCGCTCCTTGGCGAAAAGGTCGCTCGCTGCCGCGCCGTCTTCTACACCGTGTCGGTCAGCAACACGCCCAAGACGATCGACGCGGTGTTGGGCCTCAACCTCATTAAGCTGGGCTATGCCCGGCTGACGGTCGCGGGCGGCTCGCAGGACGAAATCACCCATGACGCCGCCCGCATCGCCTGCCCCCTCGTCATCGTCGACGAGGCCGACCGCCTGACCATAAAGTCGCTCGAACATCTCCGCGACATGGCCGATCGCCACGGCTTCGGGCTGATCCTGATGGGTATGCCGGGCTTGGAGAAGCGCCTCGCCCGCTATGCCCAGCTCTACTCGCGGATCGGCTTCGTCCACGAGTTCAAACCGCTTACCGAGACCGAAATGCGGCTGCTGCTCGCGACCCACGCCGGCGATTTCGGGATCAGCTTCGACCCGGCCCAACTCGACGCGATCGAAGCGCAGGCAGCCGTGATCCGCATCACGCGCGGCAACTTCCGGCTCATGGAGCGCCTGTTCGCGCAGATGCGGCGGATCATGACCCTCAACCGCGTCGAGGAGGTCACCGCTGACATCGTTCAGGCCGCGCGCGATTGCCTCGTCATCGGACCCGGCAACTGACAAATAGCGCGATCAGAACGCCGCCATTTAGCGCGAGCGTTTACACAGGATAAGATCCATACCGTTTCCGGAACCACTTTCTTGTTTCCTCTTCGAAATTGGACTGTGCTGATGAGTTTGAGCGATGGTGGCTTCGCTCATACACTACGCGCTACCAGGCCCCTGCCCGTTTCTTAGGCTTAACGTTGTAGCTCAAGACCCCGGGGGCTCAGCCTCCCTTCTCCGGTTCTTGCCGCTGCGCAAATCCCTCGATCTACCTGCCGCCGTCGTGTGGTCGCACGGCATCATCCAAAGACCTATTTAGGCCGTCATGACTAGCCAATCTTCGCCATAAGGCGCCCCGCCGCCCCCTGCTCTGCCGCGAGATTGCGATTATAAGCGAGCGGCATCCGCGGCGACTTCCACCGCAATGCATCCATGATCCCAGCCAGATCCTCTCCGCTCGCAAACAGATCCTGGTTCAGCCCGATCCGCGTCGAGTGCGCGCTGATGCCCTTGAGCAGCCGCGCCAGATCCTCGGCTGTGAGGTCGGGCAGAGCGCCACGATCGAACGCGCGCTGGATGATCGAGCGGAAGATCGGCCCGATCGAACCCGGGTGCAGCGCGACGGTGCCGATGTCATATTCGACCCGCGCCTTCACCGCAGGCCTGGGCAGCGTCTTGCGCAGATCCCAGGTCTCCCGCCCCGAGATGCTGTCGATCGGCCGACCGCGCACGGCGGCGCGCGCCTTGTAGCGCCGCACCTGCACCCGCCGGAACAGCGGCCCCGCCGTGATCCCGGCCGCTTCGGTCCAGGCCGCGATCGCCGACACGGTACGCGGGCTGAGATAGGCGGTTGCCCCCTCCCCGTCTTGATCGCCCTTGCTCCGCAGGATCTGCAGCAGCCGCGCCTCGGGATCGATCGCCTCTTCGATATGCTCGATGGCCACGGCTACCAACTCGGACGCACGCAGGCCGGTGTCATAGGCGGCAGACAGCAGCGCGCGATCGCGCAGCCCCGGCAGATCGTTTCCGCAGCTCTCGAGCAGCGCCCGGACGTTGAGACCACGCGCCTTGTCGCGTTCCACGTCGCGCACCGGCCCCTTGAACCGCAGCGGCCTTGCCTGCTTCTGCGCTGCGCCCTTCTCACGGCGCACCGCTTGCAGCCGCAGCTTCACCAGCGGCGCGGGGGTTGGGTCCTTGAGTTCGAGCAACTGATGGATCTTGGCGATCGACGCCTTGTAGCGGGATAGCGAGGCTGGGCGGCTCCCCTTGCCTGCCCGCGAGTCGAGATAGTCGGCCACCGTCTCGGCCGTCGCCGGCAGTGCAATCCGGTTGTTGCGCCTACACCACGCATCGAACGCCTCGACGTCGGACTTGAGCGCACGGATGCTATGGGGCGATGAAGCGGCCTGATAGGCGGCGATCAGGCCCTCGTTGACGGTGATGCGCTCGCCGGCGCGCATCTGCACGATCGTCCACGCAAGGTCGGCCGGCGCCCTGACGGCCGGCAGGACAGCCTCAGGCGGCGCTACGGGGATTTCTGGCCCTTCCCGGGCGGTTTCGGTGCTCACGACGCGCCTCGCTCCTCAGCCGCGCTTGTAGCCCACCTTGTCACTTAAAGAATACGGGCGGACGAGAAAACGGCCGAGTTGCGTGGATCATGTACAAGAATACCTCCGGACGTTCGACCTGACAGCGCGATTCTGCTACAAAACGACCGGACCCGGCAACACGAGTCCCTGGCGAAAATCGGGGATAGGTCATGGCCGAAACAGGCACTGCCCTCACGACGGTTGATCATACAGAATGGCGCAAAGCTTGTGAGCGCGAGCCTATCATTCGTGCGCTTACGGCAGAGCCCCGGCTCGGACGCAAAGCGATTGCTGAGGCCGGCCTGAAGCTGAGCCTCAACCGGTCCCGAATTTACGAACTACTCGCGAGATACCGGGAAAACCCAGTGACCAGTTCGTTGGTCGACCAGCACGATGGATTTCCCAAAGGGCGCTCTCGCCTCCCTTGCGAGGTGGAACGCCTGATCGATGCCAAAATAGAGCAATTTTATCTCAGCCGTCCAAAGCCCACCATCGCACAACTGGTCCGTCAAATTCGCTTTTCGTGCCTGGAGCAGAATCTGCGACCTCCAGCACGGCAAACTGTTGTCCTGCGGGTCAACGCCGTGGAACGGACACGCCTGACAGGCGCCCGTGATGGGACCAAAGCCGCAGCAGACCGCTTCCGACCCGTCGTCAGCTCATACGAGGCGCAGTACCCTCTTCAGGTCGTACAGATGGACCACACGCTGGTCGATATCATCATCGTCGATGAGTATCTCAGGAGACCGGTCGGGCGGCCAACGCTGACCCTGCAGATCGACGTAGCGACGCGGGTGATACCCGGCTTCTACATTTCACTGGAACGACCTTCCGCGATTTCGGTCGGCATGGCGATCCGTCATGCAGTACTGCCCAAGAATGATTGGCTGGCCGATCGAGAGCTCACCTTCGCATGGCCTGTCTTCGGCCTGCCAGACATCCTCCATCTCGACAATGCCTCGGAATTTCACTCACGCGCGCTGACTCGGGGCTGCCAGCAATTTGGGATCGAGCTTCACTACCGTCCACCGCGCACTCCGCACTTTGGCGGGCACATCGAGCGCATGATCGGCACCGCCATCGGCGAAGTTCACCTTCTTCCGGGTACTACGTTCTCCAACATCCAGGACAAGGGAGACTACGACGCTGAGGGCAAAGCCTGCATGACCCTCAAGGAATTCGAGCGATGGTTCGCCCTCCAGGTGGGAATCTATCATCGCACCATTCACAGCTCACTTGGCGTCCCCCCGATGACAGCGTGGCAGGACGATCAAGGTAAGCGCGTTGCAGCCCTGCGCCTGCCGGCCGATGAAGAACGTTTTCTGCTCGACTTCCTCCCGTTCGAGATGCGCCGGGTCCGGCGCGAGGGCATCAAACTCTTCCACGTTTTCTACTGGCATGGCGCTTTGGCCACGCTGGTCGCGAACAGCGTTCATAAATTCCCGATCAAATACAATCCGCTCAACCTCTCGGCCGTCTATCTCGAACTGCCCGGCGGCGAGCATGTCACAGTTCCTCTTCGCGATAAGCGGCGTCCTGCAATTACCAAGTTCGAGCACGACCAAGCCCTGAGAGCGCTTCGAGAGCGCGGGCGAACCGCCGTCGATGAGCAGATGCTTTTCGAGATGGTGAGCACGCAGCGCAGGATTGTGCTTAGGGCCGTAGAGAAGACGCGCGGAGCTCGACGATCAACCCAACGCATCGTCGATGCGCTCATCCGCGGCGAACCGCCTGCGGCCTTTGTCCAGCACCAAGAGGCCAACGCGCAGCTGACACCGCCAAATCTCGACGGGCCGGTTGTACCACTCGCGATCGAGGAGCAGTCATGAACGTGCTCTACAGCCATATCTTCCCGGCTTATCGCGAGTATGCCGAATTGACCGATGAGGCCCGGATCGACTGGCTACGCCGCGACCGCTGGATATCGTTGCCACAGGCTGAGGCCGCGCTCCGCCACCTTGAAGACCTGGTAATCTATCCGCCGCGAGGGCGAATGCCCTGCCTGTTACTGTTTGGCGCCACCGGGATGGGCAAGACCGAAATTGTCAGCCGCTTCTCGAAACTTCACGCTCCTCAGTTCGATATCAGGACCGGGCTCAGCAAGATGCCGGTGTTGCTCGCACAGATACCGCCAGAGCCGAGTGAGGAGCAATTTTACACCGAGGTGCTGACCGCGCTAAATTGCGTCGACCTTAGCCGACTGTCCGTGCGATCGATGCGAGCGGAAGCCAGGCAACTGCTTGCCGAAGTCGAAACCAAGGTGCTCGTCCTGGATGAAATCGACAAGATGCTCGCCGGCACTCCTCGCCAGCAGCGGGTGTTCCTCAATACTATCCGCTTTTTGACCAACGATCTGAAAATTCCAATTGTTTGCGCAGGGACCGAGGACGCGCGGATGGCGGTCCTGATGGATCCGAACCTTGCCGACCGGTTTGGGGCGTTCGAATTGATGCCATGGCGCAACGATCATGCCCTGCGCCAGCTGCTTGCGAGCTTCTCGGGCCTGCTGCCCCTGAGACGCCCATCGATGCTCGACACCGTCGAAGCGCGGCAACGCGTGCTGGCCCTCACCCAGGGTGTGACGGGCCGAATATTCCGGCTCATCGAGGCAGCCGCTGTCACGGCTATCCGCGATGGCCGCGAGATGCTTGATGCCGCAAGCTTCGAGGCCAACGACGTGACGCTTCCTCTCGTCTCCATGTTTACGTCGGCAGGCAAGCGAAGGACAATCGGCCGGGCGACCGTATGAGTTTCGTGGAGCCATTCGCGGATGAACTTCTCAGTTCATGGCTGGCGCGCGTGCGCGATCAGCGGGCTCCGGGTGAGCCTTTGCTGCGCGCCTATCGAAATCGCGCAGGCCATTGGCGGCATCCCGATGTAAACCCAAAAAAATCGATGATCGCTGAGCTTGCCGCAAGCGAGGGCTTCACGGAAAACAGTGTCGCCGAACTCGGTCTTTGCTATCGGTATCCGAGGATCACCCCGGATTTTGTAGCCTGGCACCACGTTCCATCCGATGATCCTAGCCGAGATTTCGCGCCCGCTCTTACCCTCCGGTTGAGCTGGTGCAGTCGTTGCCTTGCCGAGGACTATGCCGCTGGCCGCCCCGCCTATATCCGTGCGGACTGGGCCATGGCTGCGTGGGGCTTCTGTTTCCGGCACCACTGGCCACTCGTCGATCGATGCGTGTCTTGCGGGAGTAGTCATTGGGCGATTAAGCGGTCATCGCAGGGGCCGCCAAGATTGTGCTGTATTCGCTGCCGTCGGGGCCTCGAACGGGCGCACCCCAGGGCGCTCGAGCTTGAGCCAGCAGCGCAGCCCATCTGGATCAATATCGTAGCCTTTGAAGCCGCGCTGAGGGGTGCGCTTAGGGGAAAGGTCCCAGATCAATTTCGCTTCAACGACACTTCAGCCGGTCAGCTGCTCGAAGAATCCGCCAGAATCTGTCTACTGTTCGCAAGGGCCCACAGGCGCTGGAGACTGCGTGATAGACTCCTACATCGGTTTGCGGCGCCTGTGCTCACGCTCGATAACGTTTGCCCCAACGAGCCTTCCTGTGAAATGCCGCTCGCGCTTGCCAGCCCCTCAATGCGTCGTTGCCTTATCGCAATCTGCGCCGCGATGCTCGATGCAGACTGTGACCCAACGGTGCGAAACGAGGACGAGCCGGTTGTCGACGTATGGGCGCGGATGGTCGATAGCATCGCACTCCAACAGTTCATTCAAGATCGTCAGGCGTGCTCGCCGACGTTGAAAAGAACAGTGGAAGCAGCGTGCCATCGGAACGAAAAAGTCGAGCGGATGTCCGCGTTACGGAGCGCCTCGACGGCCTACAAAACTCTCTTCCGTGACGCGGCCGGAAATGCGTTCTCTTCGCGCCATTAAGTACCCGCGAGCCTACGGATGGCAGGCGCATTTGGCCTCTAGCTGGCCGCACGCTTTTTAGCGGCAGGGGTCCATTAACTTAGGAGGTTGGCGGCGCGCACCTGAATGCGGCGCTTCTGCTGGATTTCATCAATTCCATTCCGTCCCGCGATTGGGCAACATGCGCCCATTCCCGCCGCTCAATGCTCCTAGGGTAGCGCCTGAAAGCAGACGTTACGCAGCTTGGCGCCTCAACCCGTTCCTCCGGAGGCATCCGGCGCGGTGCCGGGGGCGGTATCCTGAGCCTTTCCGGTCGGCGCCCCATCCTGCGCTGCACTCATCGCCGTCAGATAGTCGACGATAGCCGGAATGTCCTTGTCCGCCACGGGAGCCTTGTAGACATCCTTCATCTTGGTGACCGTTGCCTTCCACTGGTCCGCTGAAAGCACTGGCTGGGTCATCGCCATGCTGGCGGAATGGCAAGACGTGCAATTCGCATTGATGACATCGGCATGAGGGCCATCGGGATATTGCTGCTCATCGATAGGAAGATCGACCGTATCCGAGGTCATGGTAAAGCCGTTCACGGAAATGCTGCTGGGTGTAGGCCCTGTGGATTGGGGTTCGGGCAGCGGGGTGTAGCTGCCGGGAGGGCCCACCATCATGAGGGTGAAGACGGTCACGCCGAGCAGTCCGACGGCCAGCATGCCTGGGGTTGGCGCTTTCATGCCAAAGCTCCTTATGCCGTCACGATGGTAGTGGTTTCGATATTGCCGCGCATGAAACCGCCAGGGTTCCAGATCGGCGCCATCGGCTGTGCGACGCCTGCCGTATTCCAGCAGCGCGACATAAGCGACGTCTTTCCGGGGCCGGGCAAGGGAACCTGGGCGTCCCACCGCCGGAAACTGTACTTCCCGTGGTCCGGTCCGAGCTTGGTTGCAAACCAGTGGCGACCGCCGTCGGTGGACACATCGACCCGTGCCACGCCGCAGTCGCCGCCCATGGCAATACCGCCGAGCGGGATCGAGGCCTCGTGTGCGATCCGCTGACCTTCGCCCAGACTGGTAACCCACGAACGCGGGATCATGCGGTTGATCGGAACGGTTGGGAAGTCCTTGGCGCCGGGCTTTACATTGGCGCCCGGCGTCGCCGGGATCTTGTAGGCCTTGGCCATCCAGTATTCGTCATCAGGCCCGGGCAAGACCTCGATGTCGTTCAGCATCTTGACCCAGTAAGTCGAGTACCAGCCCGGCACGATCAGCCGGATCGGGAAGCCGTTGAGGAGCGGCAGCTGCGTGCCGTTCATGCCGAAGGCGATCATCACTTCGCCGTCGCGGGCATGATCGATGTCGAGCGCCTTCTCGAAGTCCGGGGCACCGGCGACCACAGGTTGATCGAGCGCCCCGAACCGGACCTGGACCGCCCCCGCCTTCACCCCGGCCAGATCGAGCACATCGCGCAGGCGCACGCCGAGCCACTTCGCATTGCCCATCGCCCCGTTGCCCCACTGCGCGCCGGGGACGCGGGGCTGGAACAGCCCGCGCGAATTGCCCGAGCACTGGTTCACCGCGGCCATCTCCACCCGCGGCAGGCGCATCAGCTGTTCGAGGCTGATTGCGATCGGCTTGTTGACGTGCCCGCGGATAGTGAGCCGGAAGGCATCGACGTCGATCGAGGTCGGGATGTCCGCCCAATGCCAGCGCACGAAGAACTGGTCATTGGGGGTGAACACATCTCGGTCGAAGACATCCATCGGTGTTTCCAGCAACGGCGGATGGACGCGCTGGAGGATCATGCTTCCTTTGCCGGGAAATGCGCTCGTCATTGGGCGCTGCGCATTGCCGCCGGGGAGATGCAGGTCGGTCAGACCCTGCGTGATGCCTTGCGCCAGAGCGGGTGCGGCAGCGATGGCTGCACCGCCGAGCGCGGCATTCTGCAGGAAACGGCGGCGGCTTGTTTCGGCCGCGAGCTCAGCATCCAGTCTGTCCATGGTCGTATCCTCTCGGGCAAAATGGTGGCGGGTGCTGCTGTGAGAAGCAAGCGATCAGAACGCCGTTACTGATCGCAATGCCCGATCAGTTTGTAGCGGCGATACAGGGTGATACGAACAGATTGCCGCGCCATCCGCCGATCAGGGTCTTGGCGGCCACCACGATCCACATCAGCGCGAGCGCCAGGGTCAGGGCGGTGCCGACGATACCGAAGAAGGCAAGGTTCAGGGTCGTGCCAAGGCGAAAGGTTGCCACGGTGAAGACGCCTAGCGGGAAGGTGTAACCCCACCAGCCAAGGTTGAACGGGATACCTGCCCGCCAGTAGCGCCAGGTGATGAGCGAGGCGAGCGCCAGCCACCAGAGGCCAAACCCCCAGAGCAGCAGGCCGGCGATTGTGCCGATACCCTGGGCGACAGCGCCGACATCGGCCAGCCCATGCCCGGCCATGATCGCAGGCGCATCGCCGCCCAGAACCAGCATGCCCAGCGCGCCGGTGCCGATGGGGCCGAGTGCCAGCCAGCTCGATGCGGCCATGCCCTCATGCGGCAGCTTGTGCAGCGCCATGCGCAGGATCAGCAGCGCCAGGATGCTGAAGGCGACCGGGACCGAATAGGCCCACAGGATGTAGGACGTGACGAGCATCCCAAACTGTGCGCTGCCCTGCGCCAGATGCGGCGCCAACAGTCCTCCGCTGGCAGCCGTCACTTCGGCCGCCACGACCGGCAGCAGCCACACCGCCGTCATCCCATCGAGTGAATGCTGGTGGCGCGTGAACATGAAGTACGGGATCAGCACACCGCAGCTCACCGCCATGGCGGCGTCGATCCACCACAAGACCGTGGCGACCGGCACGATGCCCTCGCCGAAGCGCGCGATACCGAATGCGAGACAGCCGTTGATGATCGTGGCGAGGCCCATCGGGATCGTGCCGATGAACATCGATACGGTATTGTGCCCGAAGATGCGCCGCGCTTCGTGGCCGAACAGGATCCAGCGCGCGGTATAGAGCGCGGTAAAAAGGGTGAAGAGCCCGATGTTAAAGAACCACATCACTTCTCCCACCGGCTTGAGCGAAGCGCCGATGCCCGGCATCTGCGGGAGGGCCAGCGCAAGGATGCCCGTGCCCATGGTTGCGGCAAACCAGTTGGGCGTGAACTGGCGGATCATCTCGCGCGGGTGATCGAGCCGGCTGAGCGGGCGCATCCCTTCGAGGATGGGCTTGATATCCGTGGTCATCATCCAAACTCCTTGACCAGTTCGGTCAGCGCGTCGGCTGCCCGAGTGCGATACCGTTCGTTGTGGCGTAACGCCTCAAATGGACGGGCTGGCATCGCGAGCGGCAATTCATGAAGGTGCCCCGCAGCAAGCGCGCGGCGCACCACCAGTTCGGACAGGACCGCGACGCCAGCGCCGGCCTCGACAGCAGACCGTACGGCTTCGTTGGACGGCAGCGTCATGGCGATGTCCAGGTCTGCCGGATCGATACCGCGATCACGCAGCACATCCTCGAAACTCGACCGCGTGCCGGACCCGTGCTCTCGCACGATCCAGTTGGCGCCGCGCACCCAGTCCTCATTGATGGTATCGACAGCCTGCCCCGAGATAAGCAGCATCCGGTCCTCGCCGACTTTCCAGTGGGCGAGTGCGGGCTGGTCGATCGAACCTTCGACAAAGCCCAGTTCCGCGCGGCCATCCAGTACCCGCGCTGCCGCACCTTCGCTGTTGTCGATTGCGAGTTCGACGCGGATCGCCGGGTGACGGCTGTGGAACTGGGCGAGGCGCGAAGGGAGCCAGTAGCTGGCGATGGTCTGGCTGGCGACAAGGCGCAGGGTTCCGCGCTTCAGGCCGCCATACTCGGCCAGGGTAAGCTCCGCCGTCGCGGCGCGGCCAAGGACGGCGCGTGCCTCATCGAGGAACATGCGACCCGCCTCGGTCAGTTCGATGCCGCGACCCACGCGGTTGAAGAGCGGAACGTCATGTCTGGCTTCCAGTGTGGCAATCGCGGCGCTGGCGGCGGACTGGGTCACGCCCAGTGCCTCTGCGGCCCGCGTCATATGTTCGCGTTCGGCGACACCTACAAAGATGCGCAATTGTTCAAGGGTCATGGTGATCTCCTGTCACCATCGATACCTCAGCCCTATCAATCACTCCAACGCATTGATTATATCATTCCAATCGTATTTTAAGATCATTCGATTAGTACGGTCCTGGCGGCCACCAGCGCGCTCGCGATCCGTTGGCCGACATCAGGACTGTTGCAGACATTGGCCGGACTAGGATGGGGCATGGTGATGATTGATACATCGGGCCGCGCCTCTTTGATAAGCGCCTCCGCACCTGCAGCCACCCGTCCCGCCAATATGCAGACCCGCACGCACGGCAGTTTCGCAAGCAGGCCGGGAAGCGTTGCGAGACCCTCGGCAATCTCTGCGCGGCGCAGTGCGCGATTGCGGGCGCCGGGGGCGTGGACGATCCAGGGCACGCAGTTCCACTGAACGATGTCGTTTCGGCCAATGCCTGCAGCCTCAAGATAGCGGCGAAGGTTCCGAGCTGTGCCTGACGGATTGTCCCGCGACACGAAGCGAGTGCGATCAGGCCCGGGCCCCGGCGTCTCAAGAAGCAGGAGAAGGCGCGCATTTATGCCGCCATCGAACGGGTCGAAATGCGGCACCGGGTGTCCTGCGCCAACGAGCCCCTCACGCCATATCTCCAGCGGCGCGATGTGCGGCGCACCAAGAGCCGCTTTGCGTTCGGCGATCAACGCGGGATCATCCAGCCAGACCATTGATCGTCAAATCCTGTCGAAACTACAAAAATCATCGGTTGGATCGATCGCGACGGTTGCGCCATCCGTTCGATAGGCAACGCCTGCGTTGGCGCACATGCTCCTCAGCAGCTCGCATTTTTTCCGTTGCGCACTGCGACGATGACACTTGCGTCCGCTGTGGGCGTTATCGCCGGAGCGCCATGACGAAAGGGCTTCACTTGAAACTGCTATGGGGATTGGCCGGCCTTTGCGCGGCGACAGCATCGGCGGCCGCACTGGCGACATCGCCCGATGGCTTCTCAAGCCAGATGGCAGCCTCCATGGAGCGGATGCACCATGCGATGATGAATGCGCCATCGGGCGACCCGGACCGCGACTTCGCGGCAATAATGATCCCCCATCACCAGGGCGCAATCGAGATGGCGGAAGCGGAACTCAGGTATGGAAAAGACGAACGCCTGCGCCGTCTGGCTCAGGGCATCATCGTCGAGCAGCGGCAGGAGATCGCCGTCATGCAGGACATCCTCGCCGAAAAGACCGGCCCCGCTGCCGGCGCGCATCATCACATGGGAGACGACAAATGAACAAGACGCTGAGCATCGTGTCATGCACCTTGCCGATAGCGGCTGCCCTGGTCGCACTCCCGGCATCTGCGCAGCAGGTCCCCAATGCCCAGCCCGACAGGGCAGTCAGTGCGCAGGACCGCTTCTACACTTCGGACCAGTTTTCCAACACGGTATCGGTCATCGATCCGTCGACGAACACGCTGCTGGGGGTCATCAAGCTCGGCGATCCCACGCCTGCAAATCTCAGCCCGCTTTATCGCGGTCAGCTTCTGGTCCATGGCATGGGCTTCTCGCCTGATCGCCGTACCCTGGCGGTCGTGTCGATCGGGTCCAACTCGGTCAGCTTCATCGATACCGCGACCAATGCCGTGAAGCACACCGCCTATGTCGGGCGCTCCCCGCATGAAGCCTTCTTCCGGCCCGATGGCCGAGAAGCCTGGGTGAGCGTGCGCGGCGAGGATTATATAGCGGTGCTCGACGGGACCACCTTCAAGGAGACGGGCCGTATTGCTGTCCCCAACGGGCCGGGCATGACGATCTTCTCGCCCGATGGGAAATATGGCTACGTCTGTTCCAGCTTCTCGCCAGAAACCGTCGTCATCGACACCAGGTCAAAGCGCATCGTTGGCCGCGTGAAGCAGGACAGCCCCTTCTGCCCCGACATCGCCGCCACGCCTGACGGCAAGCAGGTATGGCTGACGCTCAAGGACGTCGGCAAGGTGATGGTCTTCGACGCCAAGCCGCCCTTCGCCGTGATGAAGACGATCGACACCGGGCCGATCACCAACCACGTCAACATCGCCAGGACAGCTAAAGGCCAGTTCGCCTATGTAACGGTCGGCACGCAGAATATCGTCAAGGTCTTCCGGACCGACACTTTCGAACAAGTCGCCTCGGTGCCGGTCGGCGCGCTGCCGCATGGGCTCTGGCCCTCAGGCGATGGCAGCCGGATCTATGTCGGGCTGGAAAATGACGATGCAGTCGCCGTCATAGATACGGCCACGAACAAGGTCATTGCCACGATCCCGATCGGACAGGGCCCGCAGGGCGTCGCCTATGTGCCCGGCGCCGTGCCTTCGGGGCAAGGCCTCGACAACCTCGTGCCGCTCGCCAAGGCGCAGGGCAAAGTGCAGGTCGTGCTGGAAGGTCAGGGACAGAGCCAGGTGTCGCTGTTCGATCAGGGGCAGGTGCAGATCCTGCAGGCCGCGGTCGCCGGACTGGCGCCCAAGCAGACCTTTACGCTGGGTCTGGCGGCGCGTCAGGATGGTACTGATACAGTCGAGCCGCTGGCCAAGTTCATGACCAATCCGGCAGGCGCGGCGATCGTCAATGCGGTTGGCCCGATCCGGCAGATCGTCAAGGACGCCGCGCCTGCAGAGCGCCGCTTCCTCGTAATCCGTTCCGGCGCGCCGGATGAGGCAGGCGCGGTGGTCCAGCGGCAGAAGCCGTGACGCTTGAAGCGGTCCTTAGCCAGTACGGCCTTGCCGCTCTGTTCCTCGGCGCCGGGATCGAGGGCGAGACGGTGGTCGTGCTGGGCGGCGTGATGGTCCACCGTGGCCTGATCGCGTACCCGGCGGCCATCGCGGCGGCAGCACTCGGGTCCTGTATCGCGGACCAGATCTTCTTTGCCCTCGGCCGCCGGTTCCGCGATCATCGCTATGTTCGGCGCGTCCAGCAGAAGGCCGCGTTCCGCCGCGCCATCGATGTGTTCGAGCAGCGGCCAGTGCTGTTCGTGTTCGGCTTCCGCTTTCTGTATGGCCTGCGCACTGTCAGCCCCATCGCGATCGGCACGACCGCGCTTCCTGCCTCCCGCTTCATGGCTATCAACGCATTGGCGGCCGTGGTCTGGGCGACAGTCTTCGTGACCCTGGGTTACCTGTTCGGTGAGGGCATCGAGGCTGCTTTTGGCCGCGTCCGCGATGTGGGCCATGTTCTGCTGCCCGTACTCGCGGTGCTGCTCCTCGTCGGCCTCGCCGCACACTTCCGGCACCGCAGGCGCGAGGTCACAGCAAAGGACTGACGAGGCGAGCTAGATTTTCGCAGAAGCGGGAAACACGCGGGCGATCACGCCATTCCTCCAGCAAAAGTCAGTCGCTTCGGCGGATGTATCCCCGTTGGACATCCGCGAGAGGTCCGGTGGACGCTTCATCATGCAAGATCAGGCTGATCTCGGCATTCAGCATGAAGGAGCGAACATCGGCATTGCTGGATCCGATGACGGCCATGCGGCCATCGATCGATACGTTCTTCGCGTGCAGCAACCTGTCGCGGTAGAGGTGGAGGCGTACGCCCGCCTCGAGCAGTTCGCTATAATAGGATCGCTGGGCAAGGTTCACGAGCCGCTGGTCCACGACACGCGAAACGACGAGGTCGATCGCGACGCCGCGTGCGACCGCGTTCTTGAGCGCGGTCAGCAGGGCTTCGTCTGGGATCAGATAGGGCGAGACAATGGTGATATTCTCTTGCGCCTCGTGAACGAGTTCGACGAGCAATCGCTCATAGCCGGGCACGCGGTAGTCTGGCCCACTGGGCATCGCCTGCAATTCTGAGGCGCCTGAGGCATCGGGCACGGGCAAGGCCGCGATGGTCTGTTCGGTCTCAAGGAACAAGTCGCTGGCAAAGACCGCATCGAGCGCGCAGACAACCGGGCCTTCAACCCGCGCTACGAGTTCGTCATTTACGATCCCGGGCTTGAAATCGCGGTTCACAATATTCTGCGACCCTACGAAAGCGACCCTGCCATCGATCAGGCACAGCTTGCGGTGATTGCGCAGATCGCTTCGCGCACGGCGAAGCGCCGCGAAGCGAACCGGCAGGACCAGGCGGGCAGTGACGCCTCGGTCCGCCAGCATCGGTAGGCTGCGTTTTGCCCAAGGGCGCGAGCCCAGCGCATCGATCAGGACGCGGACATCGACGCCGCGTGCATGTGCGCGGCCAAGGGCATCTGCGACTTTCTGTCCCGTCCGGTCGTCTGCGAAGATGTAGGTCAGCAGATGCACCCGAACATGGGCTGCATCTATCGCCGTCACCATAGCGTCGATCGTGCCGTCATAGTCCTCAAGCAGATGGAGGGCGTTGCCCCCACAGTTTGGAAAACCGCCCAGCCATTGTGCAAGCACAGCTGTCCGGGAAGGCGCGCTTTTGCTGCTCATCAGCGCCTGCCCGGCACTCTCCCGCTCCGGCGCCGCCCGCCTGAAGCGGTCCCGCCGCCAGGATGGGAACGCGGCCCGGCCGATCAGGCGGTACAGGATGAAGGCGGGCACCGGCAAGAACAGCACGAGAAGCAGCCAACTGCGCGCCGCTTCGGGCGGACGCCGCACCGGAATGACCACCACCATGATGAGCCGGATCGCCCATTCGAGCAGCAGATAAGCGAGCGTCAGGTTCGGGATGGAGATCATCGCGCGATGCTACCTGTCTCTGCTGCGTCGTGTCGATGCGCCCGTCAGATCACGCCCCCTTCAACCTTAGCGAACCATCAGGAGCGGGATGTCCGCCTTGGCGAGCAGGTGCCGGGTGGTTCCGCCTGCGAACCATTCGATCAGCTGGTTATGCCGATAGGCTCCCGTCACAAGCATATCCGCTCCCGCCAGATGGGCCTCAGTCAGGAGTTGCTGACCAAGGTTTTCGTGCGAGCGCGGCACGACGTGGAGCTGGTGCGCAATCCCTGCATCGTCGAGCAGCGCTTCCAGCTTGAGCGCCGGATCACCTGCATCGCCGATCCGAATAGCGGTGACGTCAGTGGCGCCTTCCAACCAGGGCGTGGCCCCCTCGATGGCGCGCCTTGCCGCATCGGAGTCGCTCAAGCCGGCAGCCACACGCGAAAAGCTCTGACCGGGCTGGGGCTTCCAGGAAACCGGGACGATCAGCACCGGTTTCTGGCTATCGAACAGCGCGGCATGCAGGGCGTCCCCGCCGTCCATGTTTCGCTCGTGGGCGATCACGACCAGCAGGTCGGCATTGTTCGCCTCCTGCGTCACCACGACTTGCTCATCCCCAACGATGGTTCGCCAGGCAACGGGTGGCGCGTCCTGGGCGGCTCCTGCGGTCCATGCCACGAAAGCCGTGTGGCAGGCGGCCGATCGCTCGCTGGCCGTGCCTTCCCAATGTTCGCGCAGACGCTGCATATCGACCTCTTCGCTGGCGGCAACGAGCAGGCCGGGATCGACCACGACATTCAGCGCTTCGATTGTACAGTCCCCCACGCTCTGCGCTGCGAGAACGGCTGCATTGAGGCATGTCGCAGTGCTGTCGGCTCCGACGATGACGGAAAGGATCTTTATGCTTTGCTCTCCTGATGCGGCCTTGCCGGGGCTTCGATCGACCAATGTTCGAGCTGTTTGTAGATGACCACCTTCGTCGACAGCAGGGCGGCATGCCGCTGGCAGAACAGTTCAAGATCGGCGCGGTGGCCGATCAGTTCGACGCACATGGTCAGATAGGGATTGCTCGTTTCCGCGCCCTGATCGAGCACCGGCCCGTGGTTGCTGAAGCCGTAATGGGTATGATGGGCTACGGCGTTCATCAGACCGGCAGCCTTGGCCTGGACGACAAGCTCACGATAGAGCGGGCGTGCTGACCACAGCTTCCATGCCTTGCGCGGCTCTGCCGTATCACGCGGCGCCATGTAGATACGCAGCATGCCGATCTCGCTGGACGTGAGAATAGCCGTGTCAGTCATTTTTACGAAGATCCTGCTTTGTGATCTGAGGGCGCGCGGCGCGAACGCTCCGCAGCGTAATGCCGGGGCTGATGGAAATGCGCGGATGCTTGGGGACGGCAATCTGCTGAGACAGGTAGATGCCGCTGTGGCCTGAGCACAGATAGGCGACGAAACAGGCTACGGCGATGTAGACGGCATGGGTAGCACCGAACAGTTCGATGCCCATGATGGTGCAGGCCAAAGGCGTGTTCGCTGCCCCGGCAAAGACAGCAACGAACCCGAGACCGGCAAAAAGATCGACAGGAGCGCCGAATAGGGTGCCAAGGGCGTGGCCGAGCGCCGCGCCGATGAAGAACAGCGGCGTTACCTCGCCTCCCTTGAAGCCGGTGCCCAGCGTCACGACCGTGAACAGCAGCTTGAGCGCCCAACTCCAGTAGTCAGGCCCCGGCGCGAAAAAGCCGGCGATGGTGGGTGTCGAGGCGTCGGGCGCCCAGACGCCGAGGCCAAGATAGTCGCGCGTACCGAGCAGATAGACCAGAGCGATCACCGCCAGGCCGCCCAGGAAGGGACGCAGCGGCCCGAAGCGGACGTGGCGCTTCACGAAGTCGCCGAAGCCGTGCGACAGTTCGGAGAACAGCAGGCCGACCAGTCCAAACGCCACACCGGCAACGCCCGCCTCGAGCAGAAGCACCGGGTCGACGGCAATCGGTCCGACCGCGCGCTGGAGATAGTCGATATGGTACAATCCGTGGTGGATTCCCCACTGGTGACAGGTCCAGTCGCCGACAATCGCAGCTATCAGTACCGGCACCAGCGCCCGATATTCCACACGGCCGACTGCCAGCACTTCGAGAGCGAAAACGGCGCCTGCCAGCGGTGTGCCGAAAACGGCCCCGAAACCTGCGGCAATACCCGCCATCAGGATGATGCGGGTACTCTCGGCATCAAGCCGAAACATCGTGGCGAAGGCGCTGGCAAGGCTGCCGCCCAGCTGCACAGCCGTCCCTTCTCGCCCGGCCGAGCCGCCGAACAGGTGCGTGACAACGGTGCCGAGGAAGATTAGCGGCGCCATGCGCAAAGGTACGCCGCCGCCCGGTTCATGGACCTGCTCGACGATCAGGTTGTTGCCGCCTTCGACGCTGCGGCCAAACAGATGATAGAGCAGCCCGACCGCGAACCCGCCGACCGGCAGGAGGAACAGCAGCCATGGATGCGCAAAGCGCGTGCGCGTGGCAATATCCAGGCTCCAGAGGAAGGCTGCGCAGAGACTGCCCACCGCCGCCGCCATGGGAACAAGGAGCGCCAGCCAACGCAACACGGACAGAGCATGGTCGTGCCGGTCCCGAACAAAGGTCAGGACGTTCAGGTTCGACAGCAATATTGCGAATTTAGCGCGCACGATTCCTCCTTGTTGCGAAAACGCATCAGGTAGGAATCATCAGCCCGAAGGCGGTTCGGCCGAAGCCCGGCGGAAATCCATCGCCTTGCCGGCGCATATCGTATGGCGAATGCGTTTGGTCAAGCAGCAACGCATGCGGAGGTGGATCTGTACGGCAACTTCATGCCTCTCCTGCGCTGGAAGCTGTCAGTCGCCTTTCGGCCCGCAGCCGACCTTCTCCGGCATTCACGGCGATAAGGTCGCCGGTAACTTCGGCACGACGATCAAGCCCAAATTCCGCGCCTGAGAAATCACGCGCCTCACCCCCTCAGGCGACCATTGCGTACCTTTGCGCGGCGTTGGCTCTCGCAAATCCTTGCTCAACCACGTCGCGAGGCTGCGAAGAGTAGCATCTGGATCGTTGTTGAGCTTGTCGGCCACCAGCAATGCGATCCGACTGTCGGGAGCCAATCGCGGCGCCGCCTCGAGTATCACCCGATCAGCGTAGCCCGCTTCGACCAACGTTCGGCATGCCTTCACCAGGGTACGCTCGGAAAACGACCGCACCGGCGGCTTAAGCGCCTGAATACGCCGGAGCACCAAGCTCCAGGGTAAGTGCGGTCGCAACCGCTCGACGATTGGCAGCCATCGAAGCCGGCCATCGACCAATTCGTGAAGATGCTTTTCCTTCAAACTGTGGCGCAAGTCGCCTATCGCCGACGGGTCTCTCGCGCGCATCTTCGGATTTCCCGGTCTGGCGCCGCGCGCAACCGCGGCCTTCAGCCCTGCCCGCGTCCGCTCGCGAATAAGCGCACGTTCGAACTCCGCAAAGGCGCCAAGCATCTGTGTCATCAGCATCCCTTGCGGGCTGCTGGTGTCGATCGGATCATTGATCGAGCGAAAATACGCTCCCTTGGCGCGGAGCGCTTCGACGATTTCCAGCAAATGTGACAACGATCGTGCGAGGCGATCGATCCGCACAACCACGAGGGTGTCCCCCTGTCCCACCGCTGCGAGCGCGCTGGCCAGTTTCGGACGGCTGCGGCTAGCGCCGCTGGCCCGGTCCTCGAATAGGGTTACACAGCCTGCGCGTCTTAACTCACTAATCTGGGCGAAGGTATCCTGTTCGTCGGTAGAAACGCGGGCGTAACCGATCAAGGGCATTTGTCACAATCCATCTAACGGGGTCAACCGACCGGTTGTCCCCGTATGGTAATCGCTTGAGCCCCGGTTGACCATCGTCCGAGGCGGATCAGATGCCTGGCACCCATCCCGTTTGAACCGAGTGTGCGGACGTTGAGAGAAGCCCCCTGCCCCGCCTGTCCTAGCCTGGCCCAGTCGGCCCCAAGCTGCGATTTTGGCCAAGTCGGAGAACGTTTTGGGAACGTGGCATTCGGTATTGACGATGGAAATCATAGAAGAGGACAGTTCGCTCCATCATAGGGAGTGGGTTGATGG
>NZ_NOIW01000052.1:0-38224 GCF_002708645.1 Sphingobium sp. IP1 | reverse complement strand
GTTCAGCATCGCGGCCCGACACAGGCCAGCGGGGCAAGGAGAGGTCATGACAGCACTGGAAAACAAGGTCGCGCTGGTCACCGGCGCATCCTCGGGCATTGGCGAGGCGGCGGCGCTTGCGTTGGCGCTTGAGGGTGTCAACATCGCTGTCAATGGACGGCGTCGCGACCGGCTCGACGCGCTGGTCGCCCGGATCGAAGCAGCGGGCGGCACCGCGCTCGCCCTGCCCGGCGACGTCTCGGTCGAGGCGGATGCGGCATCCGCCGTCGCCGACACGGTGGCGCGGTTCGGCCGGCTCGACATCCTCGTCAACTCTGCCGGCGTCAACGAGGCGGGCGGGATCGAAAGCCTGACCAGCGCCCAGTGGCAGCGGGTGATCGACATCAACCTGATGGGCACCATCCATGCCTGCCGCGCCGCCTTCTCGGTGATGAAGGCGCAGGGCAGCGGCGACATCGTCAACATCTCCTCGACCGCCGGCCGCCGATCGGGCTGGCGCTTTGCCGCCTATTCGACCAGCAAGTTCGGCCTCACCGGCTTTACCGAAAGCCTGCGGCAGGAAGGTGGCCAGGCCGGAATCCGCGTGTCGATCATCGAACCGGGCGCGACCGCGACCGAGATCGCCAGCTCCATTTCCGACCCGCAATGGCGCGACATGATCCAGCAGCACACCCACAAGGACGGGGCAATGGCGCCGGACGATATCGTCGCGGGCATATTGCTCGCCGTCAGCCTGCCACGCCGCGCCAATGTCAGCCGCATCCTGATCCAGCCGACCATCGACACGGAGCCGATGCCATGAGGCTGGCGGGCAAGAGCGCGGTCATCACCGGCGCGGGATCGGGCATGGGCAAGGCCATGGCCGAACGTTTCGCGCAGGAAGGCGCGCGGGTGCTGTGCGCCGACATCAGCGGCGCGCAGGATGAGGTCGCCGCCGCCATCGGCAACGGCGCCGTCGGCCTGCATGTCGACGTGGCCGAGGAAGCGGATGTCCAGGCGATGATCGCCGCTGCCCGCGACGCCTTTGGCCGGGTCGACATCCTGGTCAACAATGCCGGTTTCGGCGGCGGCATCATGCCGTTGCACGAACAGAGCAGCGACAATTGGGACCGGGTCCATGCCGTCAATCTGAAGGGCGTCTTCCTGGGCATGAAATATGGCGTGATCGCCATGCTGGAGAGCGGCGGCGGCGCGATCGTCAATATCGGATCGGCCACCGGCATGGTCGGATGGAAGGGGCATGGCGTCTATGCCGCCGCCAAGGGCGGGGTCAGCCAGATGACCAAATGCGCCGCGCTCGATTATGCCGCGCACAATATCCGCGTGAACGCCGTGCTGCCCGGATCGATCTGGACCGGGCTGGTGCCGATGGCCAAGGATCATCCCGAGCCGCCCCCCGGCATCTTCCGCGTGCCCGGCATCCCGATGGACCGGTGGGGCCTCGCCAGCGAAATCGCCAATGCCGCGCTATTCCTCGCCAGTGACGAGGCGTCCTACATCACCGGCACCTTGCTGCCGGTCGATGGCGGCTATTGCATCGGTTTTTCCGGCATGGCCGCCGAACAAGGTTGAGATCGAAGGAGCAGGATCATGAACGTCATTCACAAGAGCCGCGTCACCTTCCGCCCGGTCAAGCCGCTGATCGGCGCGGTGGTCGAGGCCGATCGGGAGGCCTTGTTCGATCCCGAAGTTGTTGCCCAGTGCCGCGACATGCTGGAGGAACGGACCGTGCTGGTCATGCCGCAGGTCCATTTCACCAATGAGGAGCAACTGGCCTTCACCGACCTGCTCGGCGGGCGCCTGAACCTCACCAGCGAAGCGACGACCAACAAGGACGAGGACGTCTATCAGGTGACGCTGGATCGCAAGATCAACCGCGCGCCGGAATATGTGCTGGGCACCTTCTTCTGGCACATGGACGGCATGCCGATGGAAATGCCGCCGCCGCTCGCGACGCTGCTCTCGGCCCGCCGCCTGGCGCCCAAGGGTGGCCAGACCGAGTTCGCCAACAGCTTCGCCGCCTATGAGCAGATGCCCGAAGCGCAGCGCGCCGAGATCGAGGATCTGCGCATCATCCACAGCGTCGCCGCCAGCCTGCGCTCGATCGCCGACGCCATTCCCGAAGCGGAAAAGGGCAAGCTGGCGATCGGCGTCGAGAAGGAACGGCCGCTGGTCCAGACCCACAAGAATGGCCGCAAGAGCCTGATCGTCGGATCGACCGCCGACCGGATCGTCGGCATGGAGCTGGCCTATGGCCGCGCCTATATCGCCCGGCTCAACGAATGGGCGACCCAGCCCGATTTCGTCTATCAGCATCAGTGGCAGGCGGGCGACTTCGTGATCTGGAGCAACACCGGCGCGCTACACCGGGTGGTGCCCTATGCCCGCGATTCCGGGCGGATGATGCACCGCACCTCGATTGCGGGCTGAAGGGTCAGGCGGGCGCGTGCAACCGCGCCCGCAACCGCGTCGGCGACGCGCCGAACCAGTGGTTGCAGCTGCGCGTCATCACCGACTGTTCGGAAAATCCCAGCTTCTCCGACACATGAGCGAAGTCCATGTCGGTCTGCTCCAGATAATAGCGCAATATGTCGCGCCGCACCTCGTCCTTGATCTTCTGGAAGCTCGTGCCCTCCGTCGCCAGACGCCGGTGCAGCGTGCGCGGGTGCACCCCCAGTTCGGCCGCGACCCGATCATTCGAGCAATGGGCAGTCCACAGCCATTGCATGACGATGCCCCGCACCTGCGCATGCAGCGGCGGGTGGCGATGGGGAAATTCCCGTTCGATATAGGCGGTGACCGCGGCAAAGACCGCAGCGTCCCGGTCGATCACCGGGCTTGCCATGTCGCGCTCGGAAAAGCTGATCCCGTCCTCATTCTGGCCGAAATGCACCGGGCATCCGAAATAGCGGCGATAGATGCGCGCCGGCGAGATCGGCTGATGGCGGAAATGTACCCGCCGCGCCCGTGCCCGCCCGCCGGTCAGTTCCATTGCGAAGAGATGGCCGACCAGCAAAATATGCTCCATCGCCTGCGCCCGGTTGGGCACGCCGTCGAGCAATATGTCATGCCCGACGAACACATGGCGGACCGACGGAAAGCGGCGGAGCCAGACCGACGCCGCCAGGCTATGCGCATAATTATGGCTGCACACATAATCGATCGCCGCGCCGAACGTCGGCGCGTTGCGCATCGCATCGCCCAGCGGCCCGAACAGGTCGACGCCGCGCTGGCGCAGGGCAAGGCGCATGCCGAAATCCGGACAGCCAAGCCGATGCGCAGCCTCCTCAATCAGCGCGATGGTCTGGCGATAGCTGGGCGACGCATCGCTGCTGTCCGGCGCATCGCCGCCCAGTTCCGCGACGAGTTCCGGCAGGAACCGCAGCATATGGGCATTGATCGCCTCGAACGCGTCGCGCGCCTCATCCATCGCCGGACCTCCCATTTGGGCAGGCTGGCACCGCCTGTCCGAATAGGTCAAGCGACCGCCGCCCCATTTCGGCGGGGCGATGCACTCAGAGCCAGTTGAGCTTGCGGAACCGCCGATAGAGGATCGAACAGATCAGCAGGATCACCGCCAGAACGACAAAATAGCCGTAGCGGGTCTTGAGCTCGGGCATATGCTCGAAATTCATGCCGTAAATGCCAGCGATTGCGGTCGGCACCGCCAGGATCGCGGCCCAGGCGGCAAGCTGGCGGGTGATCGTGCCCGTGCGCTGCTGCTCCAGCAGGTTGCTGAACTCGAACACGGAATTCAGCACCTCGCGCAGGTCATCGACCATCGTCTGTACGCGGCGCACATGGTCGCGCACATCGCTGAAATAAGGCCGGGTTTCCGGATCGATGCAGGGCAGGTCGATCTTGACGAACTTGGTCGCGACCTCCTGCATCGGCCCCAATATGCGCTGGAAGCGGATCAGCTGGCGCCGCAGGTTGAAGATACGGGTAATCTCGTCGCGACCGAGGAAATTGTCGACCGTGTGCTGCTCCATGGTCAGCACCTCTTCCTCGATCCCCTCGACAATCGGCAGATAGCCGTCGACTATGAAATCGAGGATGGCGTGCAGCACATAGTCGACGCCATGGGCCAGCCGATCCGGCACCGCCTCCAGCGCATGACGCAGTTCGATATGCCCCCGTGCCGAGCCATGGCGGACGCTGATGATATGGCTGTGGCCGACGAAGATCGCGGTTTCGCCATAGGCGATCGCCCGCTCCTCGACATGGGCGGTGCGGGCCACGACGAACAACTGCTCGCCATAAATGTCGACCTTGGGCAGCTGGTCCGCCTTGATCGCATCCTCCACCGCCAGCGGGTGGAGATTGTAATTCTGCTGCAGCGTCCGCATTTCCTCGGCGGTCGGGCTGGCGACGCCGATCCAGACGAATTCCGACTTGTCCTCGGCGCAGTCGATCCGTTCGGTGATCGACACTTCGCGCACGCGCTGGCCGTTGCGATAGAGATAGGCGGCAATGACGGTCATTCGGGCCTCGAAATCATTCTATTTTGCCAACCTAGCGCGGCCAGCCTTGATCGGGAAGGCGATCAGGCGGCGGGCGATGGCGCCTGCACCACCAGCATCGCGCCCTGCGCGTCGCGCAGGCGGACATAGAGCTTGCCGTCGGTCGGCGCCGGGACCGTCAGGGTCGATCCAGTGAAGCCCTGCGCCACCGGAGCCGGCTGATCGAAAGCGGGATTGCCGGCGACGGCATCGACCAGGAACAGGTCGCGTCCCTTGATGGTGCAGCCCTGATCCTTCTGCTCCTTGCCCGCGCAATCCACCGCCTCGATCCGCGGCAAGCGGGCCAGCGGCATCAGCGGCTGCCAATCCCCCTGTTCGCGGCCCCGCACGATGCGGAATTGCAGCGGGCCAAAGGCCGGGCCAAGCGCCGCCGGATCCAGCGTCGCCACTATCACCTGCGGGCCTTGCAGTTGCAGGCCGGAACCGGCCGTCAGCCGGACGCTGGCGCCGCCATCCTGCGTCGCCACCTCGATCGCATCGGTCATGGCCAATTTGGTGCCGTCCTGCGCCTGCACGGAAAAGATCAGGCGGCCATTATTGGGCAGCACATCCGATCCACCCAGCGTCACCGGCAGCCCCGTGGCCGCGGCCGGCGTGACGCTCTTGTTGAGCAGGGTCACACGGGGCCGCGCGGGAGCGATCGTGACCGGCACGGATACGATGCGCCCATCCTCCAGCTGCACGCGGGCGCTGGCGCCCTCGGCGGGCACAGTCCCATCGCCCGCGGCCGTCAGACGCAGCCGATCGACCGAGCCGTCGCGGGTCAGGCCATCGGGTTTCCAGCTACGCCCGCCAAGGTCGACGCTCGCCACCTGATCGAGCCGTTGCCCCGTCATTTCACCCCAGGCATCGCCCTGATGCACGGTCAGCCCGTCCAGCTTGCTCGCCGGGGCATAGGCGCGCAGCGCCATGGAGAATGGCTTGGCGACGCCCTGATATTTAACATCGACAGTGACAGGTCCGGCGCGTCGATCGGCAAGCGGCAGGGTCAGGTCCAGCGCATCGCGGCCCTGCACCTTCCAGCCGATCGCCTGGGGCGCTGCATTGCCTTGGCGCAGGGTGACACTTTCGACGCAAGAAGGCGCACCGCCCGTCAGCGTCAGGCCATTGTCGCGGCCGACCACCAGCGTCGGCGCCTCGCCCTTCACCTGCCAGGCCGCATCATCGGGCCGCTGCAGGATGTAATCGGGCCCTTCGAACCGGTCGAACCCCCATTGACCATAGACATGAGCCTCGATCGATCCCCTGAAGTCGGCCGGCCAGGGACCATCGGCGCGGATCACATAGCCGCCGCGATCGGCCCGCGCCTCCAGCGGATATTCGATCGTCTGGCCCGACGCCGCCTTCAACTGCACCGTCATGCCGCGCGCATAGCTGGTCGAATAGATGAGCGGCGCTCCCTCGACCGGCAGCACCGTGCCGGGCAATGCCGCGCAGATCGGTGCCTGCGCACCGCTGCGCAGACGCGGCGGGCTGTCCGCCTCGATCGAGGGCATGCCGACCACCATCACCGACTTGGGCTTGGCGAAGGACGGCGCCTTGTTCAGCATCAGCCCGATATTGTCGTCGCGGCGCAGGCTGACGGTCGGCAGATATTCGAAGCTGGGGCTGCTGAAGGCCCCGAACATCCGGGCCAGATCGCGCACTACGCCGATATAGGGGCTGTAATAGCCATAGCCCGCTTCACGCGTGGACGCGAGTTGCAGGGCCAGGTCGGTCGGCGTGCCGCTCAGCGTCTCGGCAATCGAACTGCTGTGAACATCGGCGAGGACCAGCTGATCCTTATTCTCCAGCAGACAGGCCGCCTGAAGCTCGATCACCTTGGACAGGCAATCCTCGTTGAGCTTCATCGACAGGCTGCGCGCGAGCGCCGGGGCAACGCTGCGCAGAAATTCGGGATGGCTGTTTTCCTGTGTCCGGATCGCCGTCATGAACGCGTCGAGCCGCGAGCGATCAAGCGACGCCTGATTGAGTTCCTGGGTTGCCCGCACGAACTCGCCGGGCTTTCCCCGCACCGCATCGCTGACCGTGCCCTCGCCGCCGCCGGTCTCGGGCACCAGGAACAGCACCATCTGTCGCGCGCCGTCCGGCACGGTCAGGGAGAGGCGGCGATCCTTGTCCTTCTTCTTCCATGTCTCCGCGCTGTCGATCCAGTCCTTGGGCGGCGGGTTGGTCGCGCCCCGCAGAAAGGCCGACATCAGCACGAAATTGGCGCCCTGTTCCTTGGGCAGGTTCGGCTCGATCAACAGCTTGTCGCCGGCCCGCAGGCTCGGCACCTGGCTGATCGGCAAGCTGGACGTGCCGCGGGTCACGCTGACCTTGATGTCCGGCCCGGTCAGCTCGAACGGGGCAGGCTCGGCCGCAAGGCCCGGCGTCAGCAATGCGCCCCCCAATGCCGTTCCGATCAACAGGCCGATCGGCTGGCGCAGGCGCGCGGTCTGGATCGGGGCGGAAGGCTGGGGCATGTCTCTCTATCCGGCTATCTATGTTTTTCGGCGACCATTGCGCCTGTCCCACAGGATTTCGGCAATTCCAAGGCGGTAGTAAATGCGGGCCATGCCACCCCCTCGCTGAACCTGTGACAACGGGCTAAGAGGGGCAAATCGCACGCAATCAGGCAGGGCCATGCAGACCGGAACGCTCAAGCTCAAGATCCAGATCCTTTGCGGGGATGAGATCGCCATGGGACCGGGCAAGGCCGATCTGCTCGATGCGATCGCGCTGCACGGCTCCATATCGGCGGCCGGGCGGGCGCTCGGCATGAGCTATCGGCGCAGCTGGCTGCTGGTCGACACGATGAACCGCTGCTGGAACGACAGGCTGGTCGAGACGGTCGCTGGTGGCGGCCGTGATCGCGGCGCGCGAGTGACGGAAGCAGGGCAGGCCGTGCTGGCCGCCTATCGCGCGCTGGAAGAGGCCGCGCTCACCGCGACCGGAGGACGGGCACAGGGCCAGCTTGACACCCTGCTGCGGCCGATCCCCCTGCCCGCCCCTCTTTCATAGTTTCTTGCCGCAGGCTTCAGCCGGCATGGCGAAGCGTGGATCGGTGAGGAACGCCTGATCGGTCAGGCTGTCGAGGAAAGCCGTGATCGCGATCCGTTCGGCGTCGGTCAGTTTCTGGCCATGGCGCAGGATCGCCGCGTCCAGCGTTTGCGCGGACCCATCATGCCACCAGGGACCGGTCACCGCGACATTGCGGAGCGGGGGCGTGCGAAAACGCCCGGCATCACTGGTCAGCCCCGTCTTTTCCGCCAACCCCGGATCGGCGGCCGTCGCCGGTTCCAGCCGATGATAGGCGCCGTCACTGAAATTCCGCCCCGCATGGCATGACGCGCAGCCCTTGTCCGCGAACAGTTGCATACCCTGCCGGGCCGACATCGACAGGGCACCGGCCTGCCCCCGTCGATCGCGATCATAGGGGCTGTCGCGCGAAATCAGCGTGCGTTCGAACGCCGCCAGTGCCGCCGACACCGTCGCGATGTCGATCCGGCCGCGACGGTCCGGAAAAGCGCGGGCGAACATCCGGCGATAGCAGGCATCGGCGCCCAGCCTACGCGGAAGTTCCGCCTCCAGCCCCTTCATCCCCATTTCAACGGGATGCTCGCCTAGCAGCGGCACGGCGACCTGCGTCTCCAGGCTGGTGATCGCCGGATCGGCCATGGTGAGGCGCGGCAACCAGGCGACATTGGCTAGGCCCGGCACATTGCGCAGCCCCGGATCGCCATGGACGCCGGGCCGCGTGCGATTGCCGTCGGCAAAGCCACGATGCTGCTCATGGCATCCAGCACAGCTCAACGTGCCATTGGCCGACAGGTCGGCATCATAGAAAAGGCGGCGGCCAAGCTCGACCTTCGCCGCGCTCATTGCGTTGCCGACCGGGACTGGGGGCGGCGCTTCGCCCAGGGGCAAGCTCCAATGCCACGGCCGCCCTGCCCCGATCAGCAGCAGCGTCGCGAGCAATAGCGGCCAGCGCGCCGGCTTCACGGCAGGCGGGTCACCAGCACCGTCATCTGCGGATCGCCATTGGCCGCAAGTTGCAGGATATAGTCGCCCGGTTCCAGGCTGTAATCGACCATCTTGCGGATGCCGGTGCAATCGGGGCCATGGCCATGCGCGGTCGAGGTCGCGGCGGTGCCGTCCTTCACGACATCGACCCAGGCGCCACTGCTCAGCGCCACTCGCCAGGTGCCGGGCTGATCGACGGTGAAATGGACGATGCCACCGAAGCTGACACTGCCGCCCGGCTTGGCCGGGCGAAGCGCATAGCTGATCCTGGGCGTCGGCAGCAGGGTCAGCGCCACGGCCTGCCCGGCTTTCAGCTTGACCTTGCCGGCTCCCTTGGCATCCGCCGCCGCCTTCATCGGCTGCGGCGCGCGCCAGGATGCCATCTCCGCCGGCGGATCGGCCGGGGCAGCGCAGGCCGGCGTGCCCGACATTTGCGCGAAGGCCGATGCCGGCACCAAAGCCGCGCACAGGGCCGGAAACAGCAGGAATAGTGGCTGACGCACGGGCTTCCCTCCCGAAGGCAAAACTATATACGGCGGGATATAGCGAGTCGAACGACCAAGAATAGGGGGATTTTCATGCGACAGACCATGATGCGCATTTTGCTGGCCAGTGCCTGCTGCTGGACCGCGACGGCAGCGGCGCAGGGCGCGCCCGACGCGACCGGCGACAGCGATCGCTTCTCGCTCGGCCAGATCATCGTCACCGCCCCCCGCACCAGCGGGATCGAGATTGACGGCAGCACCCTGTCCTCCAACGCCATCTACAGTTTCAACCGCACCTCGCTCGACGATGCGGTCAACCTCATGCCCGGCGTGTCCGCCGGCAACAGCGGCGGCACCCGCAACGAGCGATTGGTCTTTGTGCGTGGCTTCGACCGGTTCCAGGTGCCACTCTCGATCGATGGCATCCGTGTCTATCTGCCCGCCGACAACCGGCTCGATTATGGCCGCTTCCTGACCACCGACATTGCCGAGGTCCAGGTGGCCAAGGGCTATGCCTCCGTGCTGGACGGACCCGGCGCCATGGGTGGCGCGATCAATCTGGTGACCAGCAAGCCGACCAAGGCGCTCGACATCGATCTGCGCGGACAGGTCAGCTTCGACAACGACATGGACTATGCCGGCTATACCACCTCGGCCAAGGTCGGCACCCGACACGACCTCTGGTATGCGCAGGCCAGCTATGCCCGCAGCTTTACCGATCATTGGGATCTGCCCAATGGTTTCGCGCCACGCGTGCCGACGCTGGAAGATGGCGGCGCGCGCGACTTTTCACGGGCGGAAGACTGGCGGGTCAATGCCAAGATCGGTTTCACCCCCAATGCCACGGACGAATATGCGCTGAGCTATACCCATCAGGAAGGATCGAAGGGCGCGCCGCTCCACATCAGCGACACGGTCACCACGGCCCGTTTCTGGGATTGGCCATCCTGGGATATCACCAGCGTCTATTTCCTGTCGACCACGGCGCTGGGTGACCGGGCCACGCTCAAGACCCGCGCCTATTATAACCAGTTCGATTCGATGCTCCGTTCCTTCAACGACCGAACGCAGACCACGCAGAGCCGGCCCTATGCCTTTGACAGCCCCTATGAGGACAAGGCCTGGGGCGGATCGGCCCAGCTCGATTTCAGTGCGACCGATGCGGACACGCTGCGCCTCGCCTTCCATTATCGCCATGATGAGCATGTCGAGTTCCAGACCAGCTTTTCGACGGCCGGCGTCGCCACCACGGAGCCGAAACAGACCCAGAGCGAGGCCACCTATTCCATCGCGCTGGAAAATGAGCTGGCGCTGAGCCCGACGCTCCGTTTCACCCTTGGTGGCAGCTATGACTGGCGCAACCTGGAACGGGCCGAGGAATATGGCGCCCCGCTCGGCACGTCGGGCACGCCATCGGTCATCTACAACTACCCGCGCAGGGACGCCGACACCTGGAACGCGCAGGGCCGGTTCGACTGGCAGGCCAGCGATGCGCTGTCGCTCCACGCCAGCCTGTCATCGCGTGCCCGCTTCCCGACCATCTTTGAACGGTTCAGCCAGCGCTTCAACACCGCAATTCCCAATCCCGACCTGAAGGCCGAACGGGCGACCAATGCGGAGATCGGCGGCAGCTGGAGCCAGGGAACCATCCGGCTGGAGGGCGCGCTCTTCTACAGTTGGGTGCGGGACGCCATCTTCAGCGTGCCGACGCCGGCTTATCCCTGCACCGCATCGACCACGCCGCCCGCCGTGCCGACCACGGGCTGCGCCCTCACCAACCTCAGCCAGAGCCGCAATGTCGGCAAGGGTGAATATTATGGCATCGAACTGTCGGCGTCGGCGACGCTGCTGCCGGGGCTGGACGCGGGCATCAACTATACCGGCATCAAGCGCGATCTGACCGATCCGTCCAACGCGCGCTTCCGCCCCACCGGCGTTCCCACGCACAAGGGCTTTGCCTATCTCGACTGGGCACCGGTCGAAAGGTTGCACATCGTTCCGAGCGTCGACCTGGCATCGAACCGCTGGACCCTGTTCACCGCAACCCCGGCGTCGCAGCCAGCCCGCTATTACCGCACCGGCGCCTATGTGAATGCCAGCCTGCGCGTCGATCTGGCGCTGACCGACCAGATTGACCTCAGCATTGGCGGGCGCAATCTGTTCGATGACTATTACACGCTGACGGATGGTTTTCCCGAACCGGGACGCACCGTCTATGCATCGGCGCGTTTCCGCTATTGAACCGAACGCGGCCGGGCAGGGATAATGGTTTATCTTTGCCCGGCCGCAAGTTATCGTGATCTGCGGTCGCTATCCTCGCATCGCATCGGGAATGATGATGGTCGATCTGTTTCCGCCACCACAGGATCGCAACGCCGGACACGACAGCGCCCGGCCTGCGCCACGGCATGATCCCGTCCCGCATCATGGCGAGGATGCAGATGGCCCCAAAATCTGGCCTTTCCCCCATCATCTGGCCGAAGCCGGCGTGCAGTTCCTGTCACGCTGGGCCGGCCCCGTGGCCCTCGTCGGCGCGCTGCTTCTGATCGGCTGGTGGCTTTTTCGCTGAGCGATTTGATTCGACGTCGTTTCCATCAGGCCGGCAAGGCCTCTCACCGCGTCTGATCGATTTTCCCTGCGACAGAACGAAGGGGCGGCAGGATGAAAAATGCGCGCTCAACGGATCGTCGGAAATGTGCGTCCGAATATCCCTCCCCCAATTGTAACAACCGAGCAACTATGTCCTGCTGCTACGCAACATAAATCAAAGGCAGCGGATGTCCTGGGGAAAGATCGCCACCGTCTGACGACGGGCGGGCGGACCATGACGTCACGACGCATTTAAAGGGTTGCCGATGTCCAAAATAGATCTGGCGATTGCAGGAACCCCCAGTCGCCAGCCCGCCACCGCCGCTTTCCAGCGGAACGCGCGCCTGTGGCTGAGCCTGGTTCTGCTGCTTGCAGACATGATGGCCCTGGCCGCAGGGTTCGTCATCGGCCTGCGCGTGGCGGGTATTCCGATCCTGTCGATGGAGGTCTGGCAGCCGCTCGCCGGCGGGATATTGGTCTATGGTACCATCGCCTTTCACAACCAGGCCTATAACCCACGTTGCCTGACCAGCATGACGGCATCATGCCGCAGTGCAGTAATGGCCTTCGCCGGAACCCTGCTGATCTTCCTGCTGGTCGTCTTCTCGCTGAAGGTCACCGACAATTTCTCGCGCCTGGGCATCAGCACAGGCCTGTTCTTCAGCGGCGCGCTGATCGTGATGCAGCGGGTACTGGTCGTCCGTGCCGTTCGCCGCCATTTCGCCGAAGGGCTGTTCGCCCAGTTGCTGATCATCGACGACGGCCTGATCCCCGACGATGTCAATGGCATGACGATCGTGGATGCACCGACGCTCGGCCTGCGCGCCGATCTTGACGATCCCTATATGCTGCATCGCCTTGGCATGCTGCTGCGCGATTTCGATCGGGTGGTCATTTCCTGCCCGCTGGAGCGCAAGGCCGACTGGGCGCAGATGCTCAAGGGCGGCAATATCCTGGGCGAGATCATCGTGCCGGAACTCGACCCGATGGCGCCGCTCGCGGTGCAGAGCCATCGTGGCGTATCGACGCTGGTGGTCGCTCGCGGCCCGCTCAATCTTGCCAATCGCGCCAAGAAGCGGCTGCTCGACATCATCCTGACCGTGCCGGTGCTGATCGCGCTGGCGCCGTTGATGATCGCCGTGGCCGTCGCCATCCGGCTGGACTCGCCGGGCCCGGTCTTCTTCCGCCAGGAACGGATCGGCCGCGGCAACCGCCTGTTCCACATCCTCAAGTTCCGCAGCATGCGGGTGGAACAGTGCGACACCGCCGGCGCCACCTCGACCCAGCGCGACGATAACCGCATCACCCGCGTCGGCCGCTTCATCCGCAGCACCAGCATCGACGAGCTGCCCCAGCTGCTCAACGTGCTGCTTGGCGAGATGAGCCTGGTCGGCCCCCGCCCCCATGCGCTGGGCTCGACCGCCGAGGACCAGCTGTTCTGGCAGGTCGACCGCCAATATTGGCATCGCCATGCGCTCAAGCCCGGCATCACCGGCCTGGCCCAGATCCGTGGCTTCCGCGGCGCGACCGAAACCCGGCGCGACATTCTGAACCGGGTCGAGGCGGATCTGGAATATCTGCACGGCTGGAGCCTGATGCGCGACATCGGCATCCTGGTCGGCACGGCCCGCGTGTTGGTTCACCGCAACGCCTATTGATCCCGCCTGCTGGTGAAGCCCCAATGTTTACAGGGGCTTTGACCAGGATTGAGGATTTTCCGCATCAGAAGCCGGCTTTTGCGATGAGCTGAGCCGGCTTTCATGCCGATGTAAACTATTTGTGAACCCTAAAATCCTATATTAACGACCGTTCATAAAGTTCCCAGGATGACGGTCGTGGCTGATGAATTGGCGGCAGTTGCCGCAACGAAAACCTCCTTTTCCGATGCGGGCATCGCCGTCCGCGATCTCCCCGATAACGGCCATGCGCTGTCGATCGCCGACCGCGCCGAAGGACCGATTCAGTTCGTTTCGCGCTGGGCGGGCATCCTCGCCTTCTGCGCGGCAATCGGCGCGATCGCTTATCTGATCTTCTGATCGGGGCCAGTTTCCTTGCCCTCAGATTAACAGCCGGGATCGGCTGTTAACGGCTCCTTTCGTCGATGAAACGAGCCGTTGTTTTGGCGCGACAAGTCGCGTCCGGACCCGTGTGCATTACGTAAAAATACGATTAGCATGCCCCTTGTTGCTGCAATGCAATAAGGATTCATGCGTTTGGATAATGCCCATAACCCGTGTTTGCGGGCGCGCCCCTGTGCGCCCGCAGCAAATGATTTTGCATGGCCGCATGCGGCCGCCATGGCCGCTCTTGGCGGCGCAATGCTGTTCGCCGGCCTGCCCTCCACGGCGCAGGCCCAGGATGATGACAAGCGCATAGATACGCTCGGCCTGCACCTGACGGCCGGGCTCGATCTTCTCTATGACGACAATGTCTATCGCGTCGACGACCGGGTCGAAGACCCCATCGGCGACCTGATCGTCACACCCTCGATCGAGGCGACCTATGCCCATCCGATCGGGCGGCACGACATCCAGATCCGGGCCAAGGCTGGCTATGACCAGTTCGTGTCGGAGACCCAGCGCAGCAAGCTGCGACTCGATGCGGAGGCCAGGGCGACGATTCGATTCGGAGCGACCTGCGGCATCACGCCGCGCGCCAGCTATCGCCAGCAGCGCGCCGATTATGGCGACATCAACGCCGCGACCGAAAATCTCCAGCGCTTCTCCACGCTGGGAGCCGACCTGTCGTGCGAGCGGCCAGGTTTCTTCCCGGTCGCCGGCTACCAGCATGACACGACGCGCAATGCCGACGATTTCGACTATGCCGACCAGGACAGCGACAGCTTCAAGGTCGGCCTGGGCTATAACAAGCCCAGTTTCGGCACGCTCACCACTTATTATGAGCGGACGGTCAGCGACCGGCGCACGCTGGGCATCAAGAACCGCATCAACGCCTATGGCCTGCGCTTCCAGCGGTCGGTGACGCCGATCACCCAGATCGATGCCGACCTGCAATGGCTGGATGTCAGCAGCGATTCCGCCGCCGTCGGCAATTATAATGGCATGGGCTGGGATGTCCGGCTGTCGACCAGCATCATCCCGCGCGTGAAGCTGACCGCCTCCACCGCCCGCGACATCATGAACGATAGCCTGATCGCCAGCGGCTTCGCGATCCGGTCCAGCTATCGGATCGAGGGGGAGTTCGCGATCAGCGAGCTGACCTCGGCCGGCCTCTATGCCGACTGGCAGAGGCGCAAGTTCCGGCAGGATGCGGCGCTACGCCCCTTCTCGATCGAGGCGGACCGCAATCGCCAGTTCGGCGCGACGCTCAAGCGCAAGCTGACCGATCGCTTCGATCTCAGCCTCGACGCCCAGCATTACCGCCGCCGTACCGACACCGATGTCTCCAACTATAGCGGCACGCAGGTGACGCTCTCAGCTCTGCTGCGCTTTTGACCCGAAGGGAGCCTGACCCATGAGAATAGCGACACGCTTCCATATCCTTGCCGCCTTCCCCCTGCTGGCGGTGCCGACCGCATTGTCGGCCCAAACCCAGACGGCACAGGCCCCCGCCGCTGCTGCGGCGGTTACCGCCACGCCCGCGCGGCCGGCGGCGTCTGCCCCCGCCGGCTATCTGCTCGGCCCGGACGATCAGCTGAAGATTTCGATCTTCGGCCAGCCCGACCTGTCGACCGAAACCCGGATCAAGGCCGACGGCACGGTGCTGCTCGCGCTGGTCGGGCCGGTGGATGCGAAGGGCAAGACCACGTCCCAGCTCGCGTCCGACATCGCGGCGAGCTATGCCGGTGGCGGCTATCTGACCAAGCCCTCGGTCAGCGTCGAGGTGAGCGACTATGTCAGCCGCTCGGTCACCGTGCTGGGCAATGTGCCCCAGGCCGGCAATTATCCGCTCGACCGCAACTATACCGTGGCGTCGATGCTGGCCAAGGCCGGCGGCGCGACGACGGCCGGCGCCAATGCCGTCATCCTGACCCCCGCCGATGGCAGCGGCGCGGTGCGCATCTCGCTCACCGACATGAGCGCTGGCGCCGGACGGCCGCTCCAGGCCGGCGACATCCTGTTCGTGCCGCCGGCCGAGAAGGTATATGTCTATGGCCAGGTCCAGCAGCCCGGCGCCTTCTCCTATGTCGCGGGCCAGACCTTCCGTCAGGCGCTTGCCCTGGCCGGTGGTCCGACCCTCGCCGGATCGACCCGCAGCATCAAGGTGAAGCGCGGCGGCCAGGAGGTGCAGGCCAAGCTGGATGACCCGGTCAAGCCCGAAGACGTCCTCATCATCCGGGAGAAGCTGTTTTGACCGCGATGGAACATGATTTCGGCGCCCGCTCGGCGGGCACGCTCGACTGGCTCTGGTCCCTGCCGCGCCGACTGGCCGGCGGCTCCAGCCCCTCCGCCCGCGTCATCCCCGATCAGGCTCCGTTGCTGCTGGAGGAACCGGTCGCACCGAGCTTCCACCGGTCGGCCGAGCCCGAACCGGCGCCCGACGACACCCCCCGACCGCTTTCGATGGGCGCGATGGCAACGCCGCTCAAGCCCATCAGCCTGCGCCGGGATTCGATCTACAGCGCCTTCAACACCGCCATGCCGGTGACCGACCGCCATGGCCTGGCCGGCCGCAACAACGAGCTGGAAAAGCTGGTCGAGGCGATCGTGGTCCAGCGCAAGCATGCAATCATCTTCGGCACGCGCGGATCGGGCAAGACCTCGCTTGCGCGCGTCTTCGGCGATCTGGCGGACGAGGCGGGTTGCGTCGCCCTTTACGGGTCCGCGAGCGGCGAGGCCGATTTCGACTCGCTGTTCCGCCCCTTCCTGACCGAACTGCCGATGAGCGGCGCGGGCCAGGAACGGGCCCGCAAGCTCGCCACCGGTCCGCTGGACGTGAATGGCCTTGCGACCCTGCTGGTCGAGGAGGTGCGCCAGCGCTCCATCCTGATCCTCGACGAATATGACCGGGTCCGCTCCGACACCGCCAAGCAGGATGTCGCAACGCTGCTCAAGCTGCTGACCGATATCCATTCGCCGGTGCAGGTGGTGCTGGTCGGCATAGCCGGGGATGTGGACGGCCTGATCGCCGCCCATCCCTCGCTCCGCCGTCATATCGCGCCCCAGCGGGTCAGCCCGATCGCCCGCCCCGAGCTCGAGTTGCTGCTGGCAAGTTGCGGCGAGAAGGCCGGATTGTCGATCACGCCCGAAGCCGTCGAGGCGCTGGCCGGTGCTGCGATGGGATCGCCCTATCATGCCCGGCTGTTCGGCATGCAGGCGGCGCTTGTTACCGAGGCCGGCGGCCGCGAGCAGGTGACCGCCAGCGATGTCGAACAGGGGCTAGCCAGCGCGCTGGACGACTGGGCGGAAATGAGCAGCGCCAGCCATGGCCTGTTCACCCGCGCCCTGCGTGACAGCGCATCCGGGCGCCGGATGATCGCGCTGGCCGGCATCGTCGCATCGCAGATGTCGGCGATTTCGCTGGAGCGGCTGCTGCGCGTCGGCAGCGACATATTGGGCGAATATCCGGGCATGGAGGCCGATGCCAGCGATGCGCTGGCCCGGTTGGAGCCTGCACTAACGCCCACGCCGGGCGGCGAATTGTGGATGTTTGAAGATACGCTGGCGCCGCAATTCCTGCTGCTGATGGCCAAGCATCCCGCGCCGCGCACGGTCGCGCCGACGCCGGCCGAAGAAATGCGCGCCATGCTCCGAGGAGTGGACGGACTATGACGATGAACCCCCTGGACCTTGCCGCCGCCGTCAAGGCGCGCTGGCAGGTCGCCGCGATGATCGGTGGCGCCCTGTTCCTGCTGATCGCCGTCGCGGCCTTCATGCAGTCGCGCCAATATATGGCGACGACCTCGCTGATGCTCGACCTGTCGCAGACCGATCCGACCGACACGACCCAGAATCAGGGCCGCGTCGAGGTGGACTCGATCCTGGGCACCCAGACCGACATCATCCGCAGCGCCAAGGTGATCAATGCAGTCGCCAAGGAAGCGGGCTTCATCGACGCACTGCCCGCGGATATGCCGGCCGATGCCCGTCTGCAACAGGCTGCCGCGCGCGTGCGCGCCGGGCTGCTGGTGACCACCGGCCGCCAGAGCAACGTGCTGCAGATCCAGTATCTCGATCCCGATCCGCAGGTCGCCGCCCGCGTCGCCAATCTCGCCGCGCAGATCTACATGCGCGAGCAGGTGGAACTGCGCGCATCGCCGGCGCGCACCTCGGCCAAATGGTTCAACGAACAGACCGCCGACGTGCGCCGCCGCTATGAGGATGCGCAGAAGCGCCTGTCCGACTTCCAGCGCGCCCATGACATCATCGGCATCAACCGCATGGATCTTGAGGCCGAAAAGCTGAAGAACATGTCCTATCAACTCACCCAGGCCCAGGCCGAAGCCGCCGCCGCGCGCGGCAAGGCCGGCGCCGGTTCGGTGTCCGACATCGAAGGATCACTGATCGTCCAGAATTTGCAGGAACAGGTCGCGGCCCAGTCGGCCAAGGTGCAGGAACTGGGCAAGACGCTCGGCCCCAACCACCCGACCATGGCAGCCGCTTCGGCGCAATTGTCCGAACTCCAGGCCAAGCTTGGCGCCGCGCGCGCCAGCCAGGCCGGTGCGGTCAGCGCCAACAGCGTCGCCGCCAGTCGCCGCGAGGGCGACCTCAAGTCGAACATGGCGTCGCAGGAAGACCGCATGATCCGCATGTCGGACGTGCAGGACCAGTTGATGGTCATGCAACGCGACGTCGATGCGGCGCGCCAGACCTATGACACGGTGCGTCAGCGCTTCAACGAAGCGGCACTCAAGAGCCAGATCTCGCAACCCAATGCCAGCCTGCTCGACGAGGCCACCGTGCCGCTGCTGCCCGCCAAGCCCAACCTGCTGCTCTGGCTGGTGGGCGGCATCGCCCTTGGCCTGGTCGGCGGCATCGCGGCGGTCATCCTGATCGAAATCGCCCAGCCCCGCGTCCGCTCCGCCGCCGGCGTGGCCCGCGCGACCGAGGTCGAAGTCATCACCGAATTGCTGCCTGCCCCCACGCGGGGCGGCTGGCTCCCCAAGCGACAGGAGGCCGCATGAGACTGCGTTCCACGGCTAGTGCCCATCCCCATCTGACTGCCGGCGCCACGACCGGCCTCAAGCCCCGCGCCCGCGATACCAAGGATTTCGCGCAGCTCGCGGTCGAACATGGCTTCCTCGCCGAAACCGACATCGGCCGGATCGAAGCCCATGGCCATGCCGCAGGCCAGCCCTTCCAGCAGGCGGCGATCGACCTTGGCCTGCTCGATCCTGAAACGGCGGGCATCATCCTCGCCATGCAGGGCGGCTTCCCCCTGCTGGCGGCCGGCGACCAGCGGGTCGATCCGCTGGTGGTCAGCGCCTTCGACCCGGCGGATGCCTATGCCGCCAAGGTCCGCACCATCCGCGCCAAGATGCGTGCGGCGGCAAAGGACAGCGACGGCGCGGCCCTGCGCCTTGCCATCCTGTCGATCGATGCGGGTGACGAGGCCGCGATCCTTGCCGCCAATCTCGCCGTCGTGATGGCGCAGATGGACGGGCAGACGATGCTGGTCGATGTCGATATCGACCGTCCCTCGCTCGACCGGCTGTTCCGCGTCGCCAACAAGGCGGGCCTGGCCGAACAATTGCTGGGCAGTGCCGCGTTGCTGCCCGCCGCACGCACGGCGGTCGATGGCCTGTGGCTGATGACCGCCGGCCGGGCATCGGGCAGCGCATCTAGCCTGGTGACCAAGGGGCCGCTGGCGGACACCGCCGCCGGCTGGGGCCTGCATGACACGTCGATGCTCTTCTACCTCGCCCAGCGGCGCGGCGAGCAGACGCCGTTCGGCTCCATTCTGGCGGGCTTCGATGCCGTCACCATCGTCGCGCGGCGTGGCGAAACCGCGATCGCCGACATGCGCCGCGTGATCGACGATCTGGACCGCCACGGCGTCGCAATCGCAGGGAGCGTGATCGCATGAGCCTGGAGCAGGCCATTCCCCGCCAACCGCTGCAACAGCCCGTGTCCACACCGGAGGAAATCGCCCTGATCGGCGGCATTCCGGTGACGACCCTGTCGCTCGACGCGCTGATCGACCGGATGCTGGGCGAGGCGCCGCTACGCCGCGCGCTCGACCAGCGCCCGCTGCTGATCTTCGACTGCAATGGCCAGGGCCTGTCGATGAACGCCACGGACAAGGGCTTTCGCGACAATCTGGCCCAGGCGGACCTGATCCATGCCGATGGTCAGATCGTCGTCGCCGCCTCGCGCTGGGTCGGCCAGCCGCCGATCGCCGATCGGTCGAGCACCACCGACATGTTCATCGACAGCCTGGTGCCCGCAGCGAAGGCCGGTGTCAGCTACTATCTGCTCGGCGGCGAGGAGAAGGTGAACGCCGCCTGCGCCGATCGGATCGTCGAGATGGCACCGGGCCTCACCGTCGCGGGTCGTCGCAACGGCTTCTGGAAGCCGGAAGAAGAAGATGCGGTAATCGACGCGATCAACGCGGCCGCGCCTGACGTCCTCTGGGTCGGCACCGGCAAGCCGCGCGAGCAGGCCTTTTGCGTGCGTAATCGCGATCGCATCAAGGCCGGCTGGATCGTAACCTGCGGCGGCCTGTTCAACTATATCACCGGCGACTATCCGCGCGCGCCGATGTGGATGCAGCGCAATGGCCTGGAATGGCTGCATCGCATGGGCACCCGGCCCAAGGAACTGGCCTGGCGCTACATCACCACCAATCCTCATGCCCTGTGGCTGATCTGGAAGCACCGCCATGGCTGAGGCGCAGGCGGCTTCCGGCCGTACCCAGCGCCTGGGCACTATCTTCGGCCGCTTCGGCCTCGCCAGCTTCTCCTCGGCGATCGTCTCGGTCAGTCATCTGCTGGTCCAGCTCTTCTCGATCCACCATCTCGCCACCACCGGCATCGGCGTGCTCGCCTTCCTGCTGGTCATCATCCAGTTCGGCTACAGCCTGTCCAACGCGCTGGTGTCGACACCCTATACGATCGCCGTCAATCAGGGCGAGGATGTCGATCGCGCGGCGCATGGCTTCTTCTTTCCGGTCAACCTGCTGCTCTCGCTCAGCCAGGGGCTGATCTGCGCCGCGATCGCCTGGACCACCGCCTCGCCGCAGGCCGCCCTGGTCTTCGGCCTGGCGGGCACCTTGTCGCTGATCCGCTGGTTCGGCCGGTCCAACGCCTATGCCCATCATGCGCCGATGCAGGCCGCCCGGTCCGACATCGCCTATGCCGCGACGATCCTCATTGGCCTGCTGGTCGCGATGCGCACCGGCGCGGACCTCACCGGCATCGGCACCATGCTGGTCGCCGCCAGCCTCGCCGGCCTGCTGCCCTTCGGCAGTCCCTATCTGCGCCGCCATGTCGCCATGTCGCCGCTGGCCGCCCTGCGCGCCTATCGCCCGGTGTGGAAGGAACAATCGGCCTGGACGCTGGTCGGTGTGCTGTCGACCGAGGCGACGTCGAACGCCCATAGCTATGCCGTGACCCTGCTGGCGGGACCAACCGCCTTCGCGCCGATCGCCGTCGGCATGCTGTTCTTCCGCCCGGTCAATGTCTGCATCACCGCCCTCACCCAGCTGGAACGCCCGCGCATGACCCGTGCCGTCGCGCGCGGCGATCATCAGGCCGCGATCCAGTCGGAACGCATCTTCATGGGCGCCCTTGTCTTCCTGTGGCTCGGCACCTGCGTCGTCGCGGCCGGCGCGCTCTATTTCTTCCCCGGCCTGATCCTCAAGCCCACGCTCGATCATCAGCTGGTGATCACTGCCGTGGCGCTCTGCGCGCTGCTCTCGCTGGTCCAGTGCGTGCAGACGCCGATGAGCGTCATGACCCAGGCTCGCAAGGCGTTCCGTCCGCTCGCCGCCCAGAGCCTGCGCAGCTGTGGCGTCGGCATTGCCGCCGTCACCCTGCTGACCCTGCTGGTCGCGCCCGTCTTCTCGATCGCCGGCGTCGTGCTGTCGCAGCTCGTCATGATGCTCGGCATCTGGCAGCTCGACCGCAGCTGGCGCCGCAACCAGGCGGAGGGTTGAGCGATGGCAAGCACCCCCTGGCACCGTGACATTCCCGCCCCGGTCCTGACCCGGCCGGGCGTCGCCGCCATCAAGAAGACCGAAAGCGCACGGCTGATCCTGGTCGCCCAGATCTTCTATTTCACCTTCCTGATGCTGGTCTTCATCGGCCAGCAGCCCTTCGCCTCGCGCACCCAGGATGAACTGGTCGCCATGGCGCAGGAAAATAACGGATCGGACCTGTTCAAGCAGGCCCTGTTCATCGGCTTTGCCATGCTGCTGACCGGCGTGCAGCTGATCCGCCGCTATCCGCCACGCTATCGCTTCACGCTCTGGCCGCTGGCCATCATGCTCGCCTGGTTCTTCATCACCTGCAGTTGGGGCGTCGATCCGTTCGTATCGTTCAAGCGGGCGATGCAACAGTTGATCGTGATCTATATCACCTTCAGCGCGCTCAGCCTGATCGGGCCCGAAAGGCTGCTCCAGGCACTGCGTTACGCGCTCATCCTGTCCCTCATCATCTGCTGGGTCTCGCTGCCCTTGACCTCGGCGGCGGTCCATCCGCCGACCGAGAGCGACAAGGCACTGATCGGAGCCTGGCGCGGCTTCTTCTTCCACAAGAATATTGCCGGCGCGGTCATGGCACTCACCTTCATGGTCGCGGCCAATGCCTGGGTCGATACCAAGAAATGGTATTATGCCCTCTTCTCGGTAATGGCCTTCGTCTTCGTGATCGGGACCAAGAGCAAGACCTCGCTCGCCTTGTCCTTCGCCATCCTGGGCGTCTGCGCGGTCTATCGGGCACTGAGCGATTCCACCCAGAAACGGGCCGTGCTGCTGATCATGGTCGCGCTCGGCATGGTCGGGGTGCTGTGGCTCTATGTCGCCTTCCAGCCGGTGGTGGAGCGGATATTCGCCGACCCCACCTCCTTCACCGGCCGCGTATCCATCTGGGAAGTCGATCTGGCCTATCTCAAGGATCATCCCTTCCTGGGTGCGGGCTTCGGCGGCTTCTGGCAGGTCGGCGATCGCAGCCCCTCGCTCGATTATCTCAACCAGGCGTTCCAGACGCTGACCGCCCATTCGCACAATGGCTATCTGGAAATCCTGGTGACGACCGGACCGCTCGGCCTCATCATGCTGCTGCTAACCTTCCTGGCACTGCCCGCCATCTGGTTCCTGACCGGGGCGACGCCGCAGAACCGGCCGATCATGGTGCCCTGCTTCGCGATCTGGGTCTTCGTCCTCTACCAGAATCTGCTGGAAACCTCGTTCTTTGACAAGGATCGGCAGGTCTGGGTGATCTTCCTGGCGGCGATCGCCGCTGCCCACGCCACCTACAAGGCGCGCCCGCTTCCGCAGTGGCGCCGCCGCTTTCTCGCCCGCCCGGAGGCTGCCCATGGCTAATGTCGTCATCTGCATCGCGACCTGCAATCGCCCCCAGGGGCTGCGTCGCACGCTTGCCTCGCTCGCCGCGCTCGAAACCCGCCATCGGATCGATGTACTGGTCGCCGACAATGACGCCAGGGAGCAGCAGGGGCTGGCCGTGGTGGAGGCGCTGGCGACATCGGGCTATCGCTGGCCGATCGAGGCGCTGCTGGTGCGCGAACGCGGCATTCCCCTTGTCCGCAATGCGCTGGTCGAGGCAGCTCTCGCCCGGCCCGGCGTCACCCATGTCGCAATGATGGACGATGACGAGGCGGCCTGCACCGGCTGGATTGACGCGCTGGTGACGGCTGCCGACCGCTGGGACGCCGATGTCGTCGGCGGCGCGGTGCTGCGCGAGATGGACAGCCCGCTGCCCGCCTGGGCCTCGCGCCATCCGCTGCTCCAGCCCAAGCGGCGCGACAAGTCCGGCCCGGTCGCGCTGGTCGACAGCACCGCCAATGTGCTGATGTCCGCCAACGCATTGCGCCGCATCGGCGCCCGTCCGTTCGACGAGCGCATGGCGCTCACCGGCGGGTCGGACAAGCAGCTCTTCACCCGGATGCAGCGCGCCGGTTTCCGCTTTGCCTGGTCGGAGGAAGCGCTGGTCACCGAACTCATCCCGGCCAGCCGGGTTACCGCCAAATGGCTGCTGATGCGCGGCTATCGCGTCGGCATGACCGACATGATCGTCGCCCGCACCCATGGCGGCGCCCTTCGTGCAGCGCTCAGCGAAAGCCCCCGTATCGCGGTCGGTTTCCTGGTCGGCGCGGTCGGCCCCCTCACCACATTGGACCGCGGCAAGCGGGTGGAGCGCCTCGGCAAGCTCTATCGCGCCGCGGGCAAGATCGCCGGCCTCACCGGCATCCATTATGAAGAATATCGAAAGGTCCATGGCGCATGACGAGCATCCCCTTCTTCTCCGTCGTCATCCCGCTCTACAACCGCGCCGACGTGGTCACCGACACGATCCGGTCGGTGCTGGCGCAGGACTGGACCGATTTCGAGATCGTCGTCGTCGATGATGGCTCGCATGACAATCCCGGCCCGGTGATCGAGGCGATCGGCGACCCGCGCCTGCGTTACATCCGCCAGGACAATGCCGGCGGTGGCGCGGCGCGCAATCGGGGCATTCTCGCCGCCGAGGGACGCTATATCGCCTTCCTCGATTCCGACGACCTGTTCCTGCCCGGCAAGCTGTCCACCATGGCGGAAGCGCTGGCGGGCGACGATGGCCATGCCGTGCTCTATTCTCGGATGAAGGTGGACCGAGGCGTCGACCGTTACTGGATCCGCCCAGACCGCGGCATTCGGGAAGATGAGGATGTCGGCGAATATCTCTTCTGCGCCAACCAGTTCATGCAGACATCGACGATGGTCGTACCGACCCGGATGGCCCAGCAGGTGCTGTTCGACCCAGCGCTCAAGAAGGGGCAGGATCTCGACTTCTGCGTCCGGCTTCAGGGCGCCGGCGCACGCTTCCGGATGATCGAGCGCCCGCTCACCATCTGGCTGGACGCGACCGAGGTCGGCCGCACCTCCTATGTGCGCGGCTATGAAACCTCGCTCGACTGGCTCGATCGCTGCGGCCATATGCTGACCAACCGGGCGCGGCGTGGCTATCGCGCCACCGTACTCGCCTATCATATGGCGCCGATCCGCCCGGTCGCGGCGATCCGCGACCTCGCCATCGGCCTGACCGCGGGCGGCGTGCCGCCACGGGTGATCGCGCGCCAGCTGCTGCGCTCCTACATGCCAAAGTCGCTCTATCGTTCGCTCGTCAACGGCTTCGTCCTGCGTTTCGGCAAGGCCGATGCCCTCAGTAGCGGCGCCCGTTCGTGATGGCGGCCTGGCAACCTCCGTCCGCGCTGCAGGAACAGGCGGCCTCGCCGCTCTTTTCCGTGGTCATCCCGACCTATCAGCGCCGCGACAAGGTGGTCGACGCGGTGCTGTCCGCGCTCGACCAGACGATCGCGCTGATCGAGGTGATCGTGGTGATCGACGGATCGACCGACGACACCGAACAGGTGCTGGCCGGGATCGCAGACCCGCGCCTGCGTGTCATCGTCCAGCCCAATCGCGGCGCATCGGCCGCGCGCAACACCGGGATCGCGCAGGCGCGTGGGCGCTATATCGCCTTTCTCGACTGCGATGACCGTTTCCTGCCCCATCATCTCGCCGACCTGCTGCCCCTGCTGCAACAGGACGAGAATGTGGTCGCCTATGGCCAGGTGCTGGTCGATCGCGGCCAGGGCCGCAATTTCCTGAAGCCGCCGCGCGCGATCGCGACCGGCGAGACGATCGACCGCTATCTCATGTGCGATCGCGGTTTCATCCAGACCAGCAGCCTGGCGCTCAGTCGCGGCCTCGCCAACAAGGTCCGCTATCGCGAGGATGTGAAGTTCGGCGACGATACCGACTTTGCCGTTCGCCTGGCATTGGCCGGCGGCCAGTTCCAGATGACCGCGCGGCCCGGCACCATCTGGGCCGACCGCGACGCCGAACATCGGCTGTCGGCTGTGCGCGGCAGCGTCGGCAGCCTCATCTGGCTGCGCGACCTGCGCCCCCATATCTCGGCCCGTGCCTTTTCCGCCTATATGGGCTGGCATGCGGCCAAGAGCATCTGGCCGACCAGCCGGTTTCAGGCGATGCGCTATTATGTCGGCGCCGTGCTGCGCGGCGCCTTCGGTCCTCGACTGGCCGCCACGGTGCTGATGCAGATCATCCTGCCCGATCCCGTCTATCGCCGGATTTCCGATCGCTGGATCGACATGGCCCAGATGGTGGGCGGGAGGCCGCGCCTGTGAAGCGTCGCGAATTTCTGGCCGGCGGCATGGCGCTGGCGGCGACGCTGCCCGCCGGCGTTGCGGCAGCCGCCATGCCGCCCGGCCTCGCCACCCATGCCCGCGCCAAGGGCCGCTATTTCGGCGCGGCGGTCAAGTCGCGCCAGTTGCGTGAGGATGCGGGCTTTACCCAGGCGGTGGCGCAGGAATGCAATATCCTGGTGCAGGAATATGAGCTGAAGCGCGGCACGACCGAGCCCAAGCCGGGCCAATATGATTTCAGCGGTGCCGACCAGATCATCGATTTCGCCCAGAAGCATGACATGCGCGCGCGTGGCCATGCCCTGGTCTGGTATGCTGCCCAGCCCAAATGGCTGGAACCCGCATTGCAGGCCGCCAGCGATCGCGGCCGCCGGAAACTGATGACCAGCTATATCACCACCGCCATGCCCCGCTATGCCGGGCGCATCCAGGAATGGGACGTGGTGAACGAGGCGCTGGAGCCCAATGACGGCCGCGCCGACGGGATGCGCGCCGACAGCATGTGGATGCAGGCGCTGGGCGAACATTATATCGACATCGCCTTCCACACCGCGCGCGAGACCGATCCCAGGGCGACCCTGTTCCTGACCGATTATGGCATCGAACATGACTCGCCGCGCTGCGAGCGCCGCCGGACCGCGATGCTGAAGCTGCTCGACCGGCTGAAGGCGCGCGATGTGCCGATCGACGCGATCGGCATCCAGGGGCATCTCAAACCCTATAAGGAAGGGTTCAACGAGCGCCGCTTCGCCGATTTCCTCGACCAGCTGCGCGGCTATGGCCTGAAGCTGGAGATTACCGAGTTCGACATTGCCGACATTGGCGGCCCGCCCAACCCGGCCAAGCGTGACAGCGAAGTTGCCAGTGTCGGCCGTGCCTTCATCGATGTCGCGCTGGACAATCCGGCGATGCAGGCGGTGCTCTGCTGGGGCCTGTCGGACCGCTATTCCTGGCTGTCCAACTACAAGGATTATAAATGGCCCGACGGCCAGCTGTCGCGCGGATTGCCGCTGGACGGTTCCCTGCGCCGCAAGCCGCTGTGGGACGCCATCGCCGCCGCCTTCGACGACGCGCCGCCGGCCGGGAGACATGCCGCATGAGAATTTCCTCGCTCACGGGCCTGCGCGGCATCGCCGCCGTTTCGGTCCTGCTCTACCATATTCCCCATGCGCCGGCCTTTCAGGCCTTCGCGATCCCGCTTTTCTCGCGCGCCTATCTGGCGGTCGATTTATTCTTCATTCTCAGTGGCTTCGTCATTTCCTACGGCTATTATGACCGGCTGATGCACAATCTGGGGCGGTCCAGTTACATGTACTTCCTGATCAACCGCACCGCCCGCGTCTGGCCACTGCACCTGATCGTCACCCTGGTGTTCATGGCCCGCATCCTGGTCAATGTCTCGGGGACGCAGGCGATCCCGCTCGACCTGCCCAATATCCTCACCAACCTGCTGATGATCCAGAGCTGGGGATGGGGCACCCAGCCGATCGCCGGCAATAGCTGGTCGGTCAGCACGGAGGTCGCCGCCTATCTCCTCTACCCGTTGATCGCGATCATGGCCTTTTCCCGCTGGGCCTGGACGCAACTCGCGCTGTGCGTCGGCATCCTGGTGCTGGTCGCCAGTTCCGACCGGGGCGCCAGTGGCCCCCTGGACGTCAACGATTATGACACGGTGCTGACGCTGCTGCGCTGCCTTGCCGGCTTTGCCCTGGGCGTCCTGACCTATCGCATCCGTGACATGGCGCTGACCCGCAGCCTGCTTGCCGGCCCCGGCCGATTTGCCGCCATATGTGTCATCATCGCTGTCGCCTTGATGCTGCCCCGAGCCGCCGACGTGCTGGTCGTGTGCCTGATGCCGGCGCTGGTCCTCACCTGCTATTATGATGGCGCCGCCGCCCGCGCGGTGATGGCCAACCCGGTCAGCTATCATCTGGGCCTGATCAGCTACTCCATCTATCTGTGGCATCCGCTGGTCCGCGACATCATGGCCCGCGTCATGGGGATCGCCCATCGCCATGGCTTTGTCGGCCATGACTGGATCTTCATCGCCGCCATGCTGGTCGCTACCTGGCTGCTCTGCTGGGCGAGCTATCGCCTGATCGAGCTGCCGGGCCACAAGATCATCAAATGGCTGCAACGCGGCGGGCGCGCCCGCCCGGCCCCGGTCAAGGTTGCTGCCTGATGCCCGCCGCCCCGACCATCTGGATCGCCATCCCGACGTTCCGCCGGCCGGGCCAGTTGCGCCATCTGCTCGAAAGCCTGGCCGCCGTCGTGCCGCATGACGATGTCCAGTTGCTGGTCGCCGACAACGACCCCGTCGAGCAGGAAGGCGCGATGGTCGCGCACGAGATGCAGGATGATCCCGATTATCCTTTGCCGATCCATATCCTGCATGTGCCAGAGCCCGGCCTTTGCTCGGTCCGCAACGCAATCGTCGCCACCGCACTGACGGCTCCGGCAATGCAGTATCTGGCGATGATCGATGATGATGAATGGCCGCAGCCCGGCTGGCTCGACGCGCTGCTGGCCTGTCGCGAGATGTGCGGCGCCGATGTGGTTGGCGGCCCGGTCGACGCCCATTTCCTGCGCCCCCCGCCGCACTGGGCGCGCGAAGCGCTGGTATTCCGGGCCGAGGATCGGCCCTCGGGTGCAACCGACATGCTATGGGCCAGCAACAATCTGCTGCTCAGCCGCAAGGCGCTAGAGGCGCTGCCCGCCCCCTGGTTCGATCCGCGCTTCAATCGCAGCGGCGGCGAGGATCTGGATTACCTCACCCGGCTATATGATATTGGCATCGGTTTCGGCTGGGCCGCAGATGCGCGCGTCAGCGAATGGGTGCCGCCCGAACGGGTCCGGCTCGGCTGGATACTGTCCCGCATGTGGCGGATCGGCTTTACCGAGACGCTGACCCGCCGGAAGCAGCGGCCCGGCATCGTCGGCACCCTCACCCTGTTCGGCCGGACGCTGGCAGTGTTCGCGATGCGCACCGCCGGCCTCGTCGCCCTGTTGCTGCCCGGCGCGCGACGGGTCGACATCGCCGGGCAGTGGATCAAATGCTGGGGCCGCCTCTATGCCCTGACAGGCCGGGGCAGCCGGGCCTATTATGGCGCCGAATAGACCTTGAAGCTGCGGATGGTCATGTCGCCGCTGCCATCGTCATAGGCCCCCGTCGTCTTCACCGCGACATTCATCAGCGGATAGAAGCGGAAGCCCTTGAACGGGTTGACCGACTGGTAGGTTTCCTTGCCGTCGACGAACCAGGTGATGTAGTCACGCTGGATATCGACCGCGAACTTGTGGAAGTCCTGCGAATAGCCCGACAGGCCATAGGCCTGTTCGGTCTGGATGACGATGCCGCGCTGGTCATAGCGGGTGCTGTTGGCACCGACATGGATCGTCTGGCCGACATGGCGATCGAAATCCCAATAGCTCTGATAGCCAAAGCCTTCATAGACATCGATTTCCGGCGGCCAGCCACTGGTCGAGATCAGCCAGAAAGCGGGCCAGGAACCACGCCGATTGGGCATCTTCGCTTCCCACTCATATTGGCCATAGCCGATCTGCGAGGCGAGGAAGTTGCGGCCATCCAGGATCGACGCGCCATAATTATAGGTCACGCCCTGATAGCTGATCGGCGTCTTGAGCACCTGGCTGTGCAGCACCAGGCCCTTGTTGCTCCAGTAGACCGGCCCTTCGATCCCCGGATAGGTGGTGGTGTCGACATAGAGGCCGGTCTCGCCATTGCCGGTCTGCGCCCGGCCATGCGACAGGGTCGTGGCCCAGCGGTCCCAGCCGCCATCGACAGACCGCTTGTGCGTGTCCTTGAGCAGTTCGAACTGCAGCGTGCCCGAGGCCGCGAAGGTCCGCGCTTCGCGGAAGGTGCCGGTCGCCTTCTCGGTGGCCGCGACATAGGCCTTGGCCGTGACGGTTGCGGTCGACTGCCCCTGCAATGCGCCCCAGGGCGCCTCACGCAGCTTCACGCTGAACTGCTGGCCTTCTGCGGCACTGATAACCGGCACTTCCACCGTCTGTTCCAGCGGATCGCCCGGCCGGAAGATGACGACGGTGTCGACCGTCTTGTAATTGGTGCCGGACGTGGCCTTCAGCGTGCCGGTGCCGTTCACCGTAGTGATCCGCGCGATCACCGTGTTGGGCGTCGCCCGATCGAGATAGACCGGGACATAGGCGGTGCTGCTGCCCGGCTTGTAGGTGGCGTTGCCGATCCAGAGCGTCGCCTTGCCCGGCAACACCGTGCCGTTGGCGAAGTCGAAGTCGGCAAAGCTGTTGCTGGTGCTGCTGGTCGTCGCCGTGCTGGTCGTCGCACTGCTCGCACTGCTGCTGGAGATGGTGACCGTGCCGCTATCGGCCGTGCTGGTCGATGAGCTGCTGGTCGTACTGGTTCCGCCCGACAGGATCGTGGCGGCGCCTGCCGCGAAGACAGACGTAATGATTGCTCCGGCTCCGATCATGGAGCCGGCCGATTTGCTGCGCATAATGCAACCCCCGTTTTGGTGTCCCTAAAGGGTCCGCCACGAGGGTTAACAATTGCTTCCAGACAAGCTCGCCTCGTCGCAAATCAGCCATTTTTGCGACGAGGCGAGGAACTTTTACTCGGCGGCTTCAACCAGCATTTCGGGCTCCGGCGCCATGCCACGGCCAACGCTGTCATAGATAAATCCAGCCGCTTCAGCGACTTCGGGCCGATAGATGTTGCGCAGGTCGACCAGACCATTGCCGGCCATCACGCCGCGCAGGCGCGACAGGTCAAGCGCGCGCAGCGCATCCCATTCGGTAACCAGCACGACGGCCGAGGCACCCTGGGCCGCGGCATAGGGATCGTGGAAGAAATCGACATTCTGCAGCAGCGGCTGGGCGGCCTCGATCCCTTCGGGGTCGAAGGCGCGGATCTGCGCGCCACCGTCCTGCAGTGCCTGGATGATCGACAGCGACGGCGCATCGCGCATATCGTCGGTATTGGGCTTGAAGGTCAGGCCCAGCACCGCGATCGTCTTGCCACGCACCGATCCATTGCACACGCCGATCACCTTGCGCGCCATGGCGCGCTTGCGGCTTTCGTTGATCGCGACGGTGGTTTCGATCAGGCGAATGGGCGCGCCGGAATCTTCTGCCGTCTTGACCAGCGCCAACGTATCCTTGGGGAAGCAGGAGCCGCCATAGCCGGGTCCGGCATGCAGGAATTTCGAACCGATCCGGTTATCCAGGCCAATGCCGCGCGCCACCTGCTGCACATCCGCGCCGACCCGTTCGCACAGTTCGGCCATCTCGTTGATATAGGTGATCTTCATCGCCAGGAAGGCATTGGCGGCATATTTGATCAGTTCGCTGGTACGACGACCGGTGAACAGCAGCGGCGCCTGATTGAGATAGAGCGGGCGATAGACCTCTTCCATCACCGGACGTGCGCGCTCGTCCTCGATGCCGACGACGATGCGATCCGGGCGCTTGAAATCCTCGATCGCGGCACCCTCGCGCAGGAATTCGGGATTGGAGGCGACCGCAAACTGGGCGTCGGGATTGGTTTCGCGAATGATCCGTTCGACTTCGTCGCCGGTGCCGACCGGCACGGTCGACTTCGTAACCACAACGGTAAAGCCCTTGAGTGCCCCGGCAATCTCGCGCGCGGCATCATAGACATAGCTGAGGTCGGCATGGCCATCGCCCCGACGCGCCGGGGTACCGACCGCAATGAAGACGACATCGGCATCCGCCACGGACGTTGCCAGATCGGTCGTGAAGCTCAACCGGCCCGCCTTGACGTTCCGCGCGATGAGATCGGCCAGGCCCGGCTCATAGATCGGCACGCCGCCTTCACGCAACTTGGCGATCTTGCGCTCATCCTTGTCGACGCAGATGATTTCGTGGCCGAAATCCGCGAGGCAGGCGCCCGATACCAGACCAACATAACCAGATCCGGTCATCACGATCCGCATGACAATTCTCCTTGTCCAATGTGCAAGCTAATCGACAATATGCCCGCAACCGATCGCCCCGACCCGGACAGGACGCGACAGAGCGCTCCGGAAAATCCGGATGCGCGCACCTCTCGCCCTGACAAAGATCGAAGCCCCCGGCCTGTTCGGACAGTTGCCGCGTCAGTGGAACCAGCCACCTGTTGACGCGATGCAGCATAAGTCGGGTCATGACGCCGTTGCAACGCGACTTGGCGCTAGGCGGGCACATGTGGACGTGGGGCGAATGGAAAATGCGCCGAACTGCCGCAGCGTGCGGGCACAATTAACCGGATCGGCGGATCAATCCTCGACGATGCGCATCAACTTGCGTTCGACAGGCGCCAATATGCCCTGCAACTCCTGCCCGCGCTTGAGCACATGGCCGGCCTCCCCCACCAGCGCCCACATGCCCTGGCGGTTACGCAACGCCGGCCGCTTCTCGATCCGATATTCAGGACGCTCGGCCGAGCGACGAAAAGCGGAGAAAATTGCCGCCTCACGCCCCAGGTCCATGGCATAGTCGCGCCAGTGTCCGGCGGCGACCATGCGACCATAGAGATCCATGATCCGCTGCAATTCCAGGCGATCGAACCCGACCTGCCCCTGTTGCTGGCCGTTGGCTGCTGGGAACGGCGTCACATTGGACATCAGGCCCGGCCACGCTCCTTGAACAAAGCGACGTCATCGGCAGGCAGATCGGGCGTCGGCTTCTGCGCCAGCAACTCGGCCAGCCGCTTCTGCAACTGTTCCACTTCGCACTGCAGCAATTCCAGCTTCTGCTTTTCCGGATCGAAACAATCGGAGCAGGGCGTGCCATAGGGCAGGAAGTCGCGCTGATAGGCGGTGACATCGACCAGCATCGCGCGCGCGGGAATGCCGACCATGGTCGCGGCCTCCGCCACATCCTTGGTCACGACCGCATTGGCGCCGACACGGGCACGGGCGCCGACACGGACCGGCCCCAGCACCTGCGCGCCCGACCCCACGATCACGCCATTTTCCAGCGTCGGATGGCGCTTGCCGGCGATCCCGTTGGCGGGATCGGTCCCGCCCAGCGTCACATTCTGATAAAGGGTGACATCATCGCCAATCTCCGCCGTCTCCCCGATCACGGTGAAGCCATGGTCGATGAAGAAGCGCTTGCCGATCTTCGCGCCGGGATGAATGTCATTGCCGGTCAGGAATCGCGACAGATGATTGACCGCCCGCGCCAGGAAGTAGAGCCGCGCCCGATAGAGACGATGCGCCACGCGATGGAAGGCCAGCGACCAGATACCGGGATAGAGCAGGATTTCCGCCCGCGATCGCGGCGCAGGGTCGCGCGACTTGACCGAATCCAGATAGGCGATGAGATTACGCAGCATCGAAACGTCCCTGAACGGACCCGCCCTGCTGGCGCGCCCCTTTTACCCTGTTGCCAGCAACATAGAGATTAAGCGGCAATTTTTCCAGAGCGCGCCCTAATTCGCCTTCCCGGCCCAAAACAGAAACTTGCTTGGCGCCTCAAGATATACCAATCATTGAGGTAGACAATTAGAACGAAGGTGTTTGGATGATCGACACATTTATCGCCCATTTTGGCGAAATACTGCCCTTCATCCTGATCGGCTTCGGCGCGCAGATTATCGATGGCGCCCTTGGCATGGCCTATGGCGTGATTTCCAGCACCCTGCTGCTGGCCATGGGCGTGCCGCCCAGCCGCGCGTCCGCCAGCGTCCATGCCGCCGAAACCTTCACCACCGGTGTGTCCGCGATCAGCCATATCCTGCACCGCAATGTCGACTGGGGCCTGTTCGCCCGGCTCGTCATTCCCGGCGTGATCGGCGGCGTGGCCGGTGCCTACCTGCTCTCCAATATCGACGGCGCGATCATCAAGCCCTTCGTCCAATTCTATCTGGCAGCGATCGGCATCTACCTGATCTGGCGCGGCTTCCATTTTCCTCCGCACAGCAAGAGCCCCAAATGGGTCGCGCCGCTGGGCCTGGTCGGCGGCTTCATGGATGCGTCGGGCGGCGGGGGCTGGGGTCCGGTCGTGACCTCCAACCTGCTGATCCAGGGATCGAGCCCGCGCCACACCATCGGCACGGTCAACAGCGTCGAATTCATCCTGACCCTGTCGATCAGCCTGACCTTCCTGTTCCATCTGGGCTGGGAAAGCTTCACCACCTACACGATCGGCCTGCTGATCGGCGGCGTGGTGGCCGCCCCCTTTGGCGCGATGCTGGCCCGCCATGTCGCCCCCAAGGTGCTGTTCGTGGCCGTCGGCATCATCCTGACCCTGACCTCCGCCTTCGGCATCGCCAAATATCTTGGTTATATCGGATAATTCGCTTATATTCGGATTTCTAATTCAGGAATCCGATAAATGTCGAACTACATGCCCACGCTCAAACAGCTGCAATATCTGGTTGCGCTGAAGGAACATGGCCATTTCGGCAAGGCGGCCGACAGCTGCTATGTGACCCAGTCCACCCTGTCGGCCGGCATCCGCGAACTGGAGTCCCTGATCGGCGTCACGCTGGTCGAGCGAACGCGCCGCGTCGTGCGTTTCACGGCGCTGGGCGACCGCATCGTCGAAAAGGCGCACCGCGTCCTGCGCGAGGCGGAGGAGCTTGCGGCGATCGCCGAGGCATCGGGCAAGCCGCTGACCGGCGAATTGCGGATGAGCGTCATCCCGACGATCGCGCCCTTCCTGCTGCCGCGCCTGCTGCCCCGCCTGCGCGCCGACCGGCCGGAATTGAAACTCTATCTGCGCGAGGAAACGACCCAGGCGGCAATCGATTCGCTGCGCCATGGCAATGTCGACTGCGTGCTGATGGCCCTGCCCTTTCCCACCGGCGAACTGGACAGCGAGATATTGTTCCAGGATCCGCTCTATGTCGCCTTCCCGCGCGACGATCCGACCAATCCGCCGGACTGGATCAAGCCGGACATGATCGACGAGAACAAGCTGCTGCTTCTGGAGGACGGGCATTGCCTGAAGGACCATGCGCTGGCCGCCTGCAATCGCCCCGACCTGCGCGCCAGCGCGACGATGATGGGCACCTCGCTGCACACGCTGATCCAGATGGTCGACAACGGCCTGGGCGTCACCATGCTGCCGGAAATGGCGCTGGCCGGCGGCATATTGGAACATACCAATATCACCGCACGCCCGCTGCAGTCCGATCATGCCTGGCGCGACATTGCCCTGGTCTGGCGCAAGAACAGCCCGCGCGAAAAGGAATTCCATCTGCTCGCCGAGATATTGCGCGACGCGGCCGACCATCCCGCAATCCGCGCCAACGCCGCCTGATCGATTAGCGATCCCAGTCCTGCGCCTTGGCCTCATCCTCGGCGCGGGGCGCGACCCAGGCACCTGCGCCATCGGCATAATGCGCCTTCTTCCAGAAAGGCGCGCGCGATTTCAGCCAGTCGATCAGGAAGGCGCAGCTTTCCAGCGCCGCCGCGCGATGCCGTGACGCCGCGCCGACGAACACGATCCGCTCGCCCGGCAGCAACCGACCATGGCGATGGATGATCGACAGCCCCAGCAGCGGCCAGCGCGCCATCGCCTCATCCGCGATCCGTTCGGCCTGGCGCTGCGTCATCGCCGGATAATGTTCCAGTTCCAGCGCCACCAGCCCCTCTTCGCCGCGGACGATACCGGTGAAACTGGCCACCCCGCCGCCGCCCAGCGCTTCGAGCGCGGCAAGCTCGGCCGAAATATCGAAATCATCCGCCTGGATGGCGACCCGTTTCATCCACCCGTGACCGGCGGGAACAGCGCCAGTTCCCGCGCCGTGCCGATTGCCTGATCGAAACCGACAAATTGCTGGTCCAGCGCCGCGCGCAACCGATCGGGAGCGGCCAGCGCCTCGGCATAGCCCCCGCCCTGTGCCGCCAGTCGCGCCACCAGTCCGCCTATGGTCTCATCCGGCGACGCCAGTTCGACCCGCTCCTCATCGCGGCCAATGGCTTCACGCACCCAGGCAAAATAGACGAGGGTCACAGCGGCCATCCCGGTCAGTCCATATGCTTGATGCCGACGCGCAGATAATCCCAGCCGGTAATCAGCGTCAGGATGGCCGCGGCCCACAGGGTCAGGATGCCAACGCTCTGCACGAAGGGAAATTGCGGCACGGCACCGGCCAGGATCAGGGCGCCCAGCGCGATCAACTGGAACGTCGTCTTCCACTTGGCGAGGCGCGACACCGGGACCGACACCTGAAGGCCGGCCAGAAATTCCCGCAGCCCCGACACGGCGATCTCGCGCAGCAGGATGATCATCGCGGCCGCGATATGGATGCCGGCGATGTCGCGCGTCGCGGCGAGCATCAGGATGACCGCGCCAACCATGATCTTGTCCGCGATCGGATCAAGGAACACGCCCAGCTTCGACACGGCGCCCTGCGCACGAGCCAGGTAGCCGTCGAAATAATCGGTGATGCCCATCAGGCAGTAGAGACCGAAGGCAAGGCCATAGCCCGTGGTCCAGCGCGCGCCCATCTCGCCGGGCCACAACAGGGCCACCAGCAAGGGCACGGTGATGATGCGCGAAAGCGTCAGCAAATTGGGCAGCGTCAGCATCAGGGCGACCTGCCACAGTCCCGCATCGGGCACAAGCGAAGGCAGCAAGAAGTGAACAGGAAATTGGACAGGCCCGCCTGCAGCGGCTAGACCGCCCCCCGGTCGTCCACAGCGAAAAGCCAAACGCACTCATGCAAGCCTCACTCAGGCTCCTCAAAAAGCGCCGTTTTCTGCCGCTTTTCATCACCCAGCTTCTCGGCGCCTTCAACGATAACCTGTTCAAGAACGCCATGGTGCTGTTCGTGGTGTATCAGGTCTATAATGACGAGCGGTCCGAAACCTGGTTCAGTGCGCTGGCCACCGGCATCTTCATCATCCCCTTCTTCCTGCTGTCCGCCCTGTCGGGCCAATTGGCCGATCAGCGCGACAAGGCCGTCATCATCCGCTGGGTGAAGGCGGCGGAAATCGTCATCATGACGGTCGGCGCGACCGGCCTGGCGCTGATCTGGAGCGGCATTGCCGTCCATATCCTGGCGATCCCGCTGCTGCTCGCCGCGCTGTTCGCGATGGGCATCCACTCCACCTTCTTCGGCCCGATCAAATATGCGATCCTGCCCCAGCATCTGCATGATGACGAGGTTCTGGGCGGCACCGGACTGGTGGAGGCCGGCACCTATATCGCGATCCTGGCCGGCACCATCCTCGCCGGCATCATCCCGATCGAGGCTGCGGCCATCGGCGTGGTGGTAACCGCCTTCATTGGCTATTTTGCCAGCCGGGCCGTGCCCCCTGCCCCGTCGCTGCTCGCCAAGCAGCCGATCGACTTCCATGTCATCCGATCCTCGGTCGCGCTCGTGCGGGGCACGATGCACATTCCGCGCCTCTATCTGGCGATCATGTCGATCAGCTTCTTCTGGGCCGTGGGATCAGTGCTGTTCATCCAGTTCCCGCCGCTGGTGAAGAATGTCCTGACCGCCGACAAGTCGGTCGCCAGCCTGTTCCTGGCGATTTTCTCGATCGGCATCGCGATCGGATCGATCGCGATCAACCGGCTGCTCGCCGGCCATGTCTCAGCCAAATATGCCCCCGCGTCGGTGATCGGCATGGGCTGCTGCATCATCGCCTTCCATGTGGTGTGCGACCTGTGGACGCCGGCATCCGGCGGCCAGATGCTGCCGCTCGCCGGCTTCCTCGCCCATCCCATGGCGATCCCGTTGTCGCTCTGCCTGCTCGGCGTGGCGACCTTTGGCGGCATGTTCGTGGTGCCGCTCTACGCCTTCCTCACGACCACGGTCGAGAAGTGCGAGGCGGCGCGCACCGTGGCAGCCAACAATATCGTCAATTCCGGCGCCATGGTGGTCGGATCGCTGATCGCGATCGGCCTGACCCTGGCCGGCCTGGAGGTGGTCTATCAGCTGCTGCTGGTGGCGGCGATGTGCCTGCCCTGCGCCTGGCTCGCCTGGCGGCTGCACAAGGCCTGTGACGGCCCGACCTGCAGCGGCGAGCTTTAGAAGATGAAGCTGTAGAAAGCCGTGAAAAAGGCCGAGAAGCTCAGCACGAACAGCTTCCAGTCATTATCGTCGGAGACGGCGACATCGCGGCGCCGGCGCGCCTGCGACGACGCGTCGTCCGTCAGCTGGAAGATGTGACGAGGCAGCCGCTGCCGGAAGGGGTGGCGGGCGGCTTCGTTGGTGAGGACGAGGACTCGGTTTCTCATAAGAATTGGTTAACGCGATATTTACCATTAGTTCCATGGCAAATTTCGTAAAATCCGGGATGTCCCGTCGCGGGACAGACTTGACCGTATCAACAACATAATACAGCATGGCCGTGCCGATGACCGAAATGCCCAACCC
>NZ_NOIW01000051.1:0-38396 GCF_002708645.1 Sphingobium sp. IP1 | reverse complement strand
AAACAGGATGGGGCACTGCATCGGTCAGGCGGCGCCGGGCGTCGCGACGGCGCGCGCGGTGGGGTCATCGTCCGGCCCGTCGGCAATCGGGCCGCCAAGCCCCTTCCGGCGCGCCAGCCGGTCGATCGCCGGAACCGTCATCATCGTCGTCACGATCGTCATCAGCGCCAGCATGGCGAACAGTTCCGGCCCGATGATGCCGCGCTGCAGGCCGATATTGATGACCAGCAATTCCATCAGCCCGCGCGCATTCATCAGCGCGCCGACGGCGAGCGCGGTGACATTGTCCTGCCCGGTCAGCCGCGCCGCCGCCCAGCAGGCGCCCCCCTTGGCCAGGATCGATGCCGCCAGGATCGCCAGCGCAACCAGTGCCAGCGACAGGCTGCTCACCATCGTCACCTGCGTATTGAGCCCGGAAACGGTGAAGAAGATCGGCACCAGCAGGCCGATGGTCGTCGGCTCCAGCCTGCGGGCCAGCCCCTGCGACAGGATGCCGCGCGGCATCGCCACCCCCAGCAGGAAGCCGCCGAACACGGCATGCAGCCCGGCCATGTCCATCGCCCAGGCGCAGCCGCCGAACAGCAGCAGCACGACCAGCAGCATGGCCGGCGTGACCCGCCCTTCCCGCTCTGCCCAGCGAGCCAGCGGCGCCAGCAGCCGACTGCCCAGGAACAGCATGACGATCGCGAACAGCCCGCCGCCGCCCAGCGCCCGGACCGCGATCATCCCGTCCGCGCCGATGCAGGCGAGCAGGATCGCCAGGATCGACCAGGCGATCGCATCGTCGATCGCCCCGGCCGACAGCGCCAGCGCGGCCAGCGGCGTGCCGCCCAGCCCCCGTTCGCGGATGATCCGCGCCAGCACGGGAAAGGCGGTGATGGAAATGGCGACGCCGATGAACAGGGTCGCCTCGAACGGCGTGACCGTCGGCCCGAACAGCCCCATGGCCGACAGCCAGGGCGTCAGCGCCACCGCGCCCAGGAAGGGCGCGATGATGCCGCACAGCGAAACCGCAACGGCGCTGCCCGCCTGAAGATGGAAATGCGCGCGGCGAAAGCCGAGGCCGACGAGGAACATGTAGAGGCCGATGCCGGCCTGCGCGACGAACTGCAGCAGCGGCCGGGTTTCGATCGGGAAGAGCAGCGCCTGGGCCTGCGGCGCCAGCCAGCCAAGCAGCGAGGGACCAAGCAGGATGCCCGCGATCATGTCGCCGATCACCCGTGGCTGGCGCAGGAACCGGCCGACCAGCCAGCCGGACAGGCGACAGGCGCCAAGAATGACGACCATCTGCACCGCCAACGCCGCGCCGACATGGACCAGATCCATGCACCCCTCCTTGCCCCTGTCCGGTGCATGGGAATCCCCGTTCCCCGCATCCGACGCGCCGGACAATGGCAGGATGGCGCGGGGGGACAAGTGTTTTTCGCATCTCGCCGCAAAAAATGGGAGCGCTACCCCCGATCGCGCCGGATCGCGGCCAGATCATCCGGCCGATTGATATTGGGCAGCACCAGCCCCGGCAGCGTCACGGTGCGCGCATCAATCCGCGCCAGCCAGCCCCGGATCGACCGGTTGTTATCCTCCGCCAGATGCGCGTCCAGTTCGGGCGCCAGCGCGGCGGGCCACCAGCCGAGCAGTTGCTGCCCGTCGAGGATCGCCGCCTGCTCGCCGATCAGCAGCGCGGGCAGGTCGGCCGGATAGAAGGGCATGTCGCAGCCGCTGGTCAGCACGCCGTCAAAGCCATGGGCCTGCGCATGATGCAGCGCGGCGTTGAGGCCGCCCAGCGGCCCCATGTCCGGCCCCGGCCGGTCGGGCAGGCTCAGATGCCCTTCCTCGGCCCGGCCACAGATTGCGATCGCGGCGACATGGGGGGACAGCGCGGCGATCGCATGGTCGATCAGCCGCCGCCCGTCGAGCAGCGCCGCTGCCTTGTCGCTGCCGAAGCGGGTCGCGCGTCCGCCCGCCATTATCGCCCCCAACAGCCTGGCCATGCCGCCCCTCCTGCCGATCCGGTCCCGTCTGCTTTGACATTGGCAGGGCACAGGGGCAAGGGTTCGGGCCGATGGCAGGCGCGCGCCGCGCGCCGCCCCTTCCCGGCGAGACCCCGATGCATCTGCATGATTTCGATATCGACCTGTTCCTGCGCGACTATTGGCAGCAAAAGCCGCTGCTGATCCGCAATCCCTGGGCGCAATGGACCAACCCGCTGGCGCCCGAGGAACTGGCGGGCCTCGCCTGCGAGGAGGGCGTCGAGTCGCGGCTGGTGGTGCAGGCGGACGGCGACTGGAAAATGGAACAGGGGCCGCTGGCCGAGGATCGCTTCGCCGCGCTCGGCGCCAGCCCCTGGACCTTGCTGGTGCAGGCGGTCGATCATCAGGCGCCCGATGTCGCGGCGCTGATCGCCCCGTTCCGCTTCATCCCCGACTGGCGGATCGACGATGTGATGGTCAGCTATGCCAGCGACGGCGGCGGCGTCGGCCCGCATTTCGACCAATATGACGTCTTCCTGATCCAGGGCGCGGGCCGCCGTCGCTGGCGCATCGGCCAGGCGTGCGACGATCACAGCCCGCTGCGCCCCCATGCCGATCTGCGCCTGCTGGCCGAATTCGACGCGACCGACGAATGGGTGCTGGAGCCCGGCGACATCCTCTATGTCCCGCCCGGCATCGCCCATGATGGCGTCGCGGTGGGCGACGACTGCATGACCTATTCGGTCGGCTTCCGCGCGCCCGCGCGCAGCGAACTGATCGAGGGCTGGACCGACCGGCTGCTCGAAGCGCTTGGCGAGGATGACCGCTATGCCGACCCCGCTTTGGCGCGCCAGGCCAATCCCGGCGAGATCGCGCCGGCCGCGCTGACCCGGTTGCAGGCGATGGTGCTGGAGCAATTGGGCGATCCGGCCGGCTTTGCCCGCTGGTTCGGCGAATATAGCAGCACCCGCAAATATCCCGAGATCGACTGGGCGCCCGAGGAAGCGATCGACCCGGCCACGATGCAGGCACTGGTGGCGGAAGGCGCGCCGTTGCGTCGCAATCCGGCCAGCCGCTTCGCCTTCGTCCGGGCGGAAGAGGCCATCATGCTGTTCGTCGATGGCGCGTCGCATGACTGCACCGGCGCCTGCGCGGCGCTGGCGCAGCAATTGTGCGCGGACGAGACGCTGGAGCTTGATCCGGCGCTGGCGGGCGACGCCGCCGCAATCGCGCTGCTGGTGCTGCTCCACAATCAGGGCAGCATCGCGTTCGAAGATATGGGCGAGGACGATGAGGAGGACGACGCATGGGACGACTGATCCTCCTCAACAAGCCCTATGGCGTGCTCTGCCAGTTCAGCGACGAGCGCACCGGCCCGCCGCGCCCGACCCTGGCCGACTATGTCGACGTGCCCGGCGTCTATCCCGCCGGTCGGCTCGACCTCGACAGCGAGGGGCTGCTGCTGCTGACCGATGATGGCCGGTTGCAGGCGCGCATCGCCGACCCGCGCTTCAAGATGCCCAAAACCTATCTGGTCCAGGTGGAGGGCGACCCCGACGATGCGCCGCTGGCGGCGCTGCGGCGCGGCGTGCAGTTGAAGGACGGCATGACCCTGCCGGCCGAAGTCGAACGGATCGACGATCCCGCGCTCTGGCCGCGCGACCCGCCGGTGCGCTTCCGCAAGAGCGTGCCGGATTGCTGGCTGCGCCTCACCATCCGCGAAGGCCGCAATCGCCAGGTCCGCCGCATGACCGCGGCGGTCGGCCTGCCGACCCTGCGCCTGGTCCGCTGGCGCATCGGCGACTGGACGATCGACGACATCGCGCCGGGCACATGGCGGGAGGCGCCGGCAATCCTGCGCCAGGGCCGATAGAAGACGCCTCTCCCGAAGTTCACAGTGTAAACGGGCTTTCGGGGCCTTTTGCGCCGGCTTTGCCCCTGCGACGCGCCGGTCGCGCACCGAGGACGCGTCACTTCCAACAGGGGGTGGGTCATCGCGCCGCGCCTTGGTTGCCCCTGTCGCGCGCCGCCGACGCGACACCCACGCACCGGTTGCGCACCGAGCAGGCGCCGGGAGGAGAAGGTGGGGTGACGAAGGAACGCGCTGTCGCATCGCCAAGGGTAGACCAGAGACGGAGCGAATAGGAAAGCGGTGGGCGATGACGGCCACCCGTGCGACCGGATCAAGTCCGGCGCGACATTGCTGAGGATGAGCGGAAGCAACTATCTCCCGTCATTGATGGCTGACGGCCCAATGCTGCCCTCTCCCTCGTCGTCATCCCGGACTTGATCCGGAATCCATTCAGCAAGCCCTATCTGGCGCAGTGCAGAATGGATCTTGACTGTCGTCAGGATGACGCCTGTGGGGATTGGCAGGTTTCGAGCAGAAGCGGCTGTTCCCTACTCCCCTCCCTTCCAGGGAGGGGCCGGGGGTGGGTGCGCCGCGCAGCGGCGGTCTACGATCGATAGGGCAGAAGCTCGCTACGCTCGCAACCCACCCCAACCCCTCCCTGGAAGGGAGGGGCTATGCCTTGTTCCAACCCCATTTCACCCTTCCCGTTCGCGCGCCTTCACCTTGCGGACCTCGGCCAGCTGGCCCATCAGGATCGTCAGCGCATCGCGCTCCGCCTGCGGCAGATCCTTCATCTCGAAATGGCGGATCAGCACTTCGAGTGCATCGCCGATCCGGCCGATCTGCCGGCCATAGCTGCCGACCTCGTTCAGCACCGTGCGCTCAATGTCCGGGCGTGCCGTCTGGCCGAGCGCGATATTGATGAGGCCGACCTGGCCGCCGCTCTGCGTCCAGGTCAGGGGATTGATCGCCTGCCACAACCGTTCGGGGGCCAATGCTACGCTGAAGGGTTCCATGCCGTGCTCCTTGTCGGGGAAGGATGACGGAGGCGAAGCCTGCCATGGGCGCCGTATCGGGGCAAGATGCTGTCCTACAGCAGCCCGCTTTGCTATCCTTGCCACCCGGTTGCCGACTTTTCGATAGGATCGGCGGGGCGCAAGAAAATGTCAGAATGTGCGGGAAATGTGCGAAGTTAAGCGGATCATCTCCAACAAGGGACGCTTTTGCGTGGTCGGCCGGATGGCCGCGCCACTGGATTGCCGCCCGTCATGCCCTAAATAGCGACAAATGCCCCCAGCCACGCCCGATCCCACGCCCCTTCCGCCCGCCTGGGCCACGCTGCGGCGCTTCATTCCCTATCTCTGGCCGGCCGATGCGCCGGCGCTGCGCCGCCGTGTCGCGGTGGCGCTGGCGCTGGTCGCGCTGGCCAAGGTCGTCACCCTCGCCATGCCCTTTGCCTATAAGGGCGCGATCGACCGGATGGCGCCGGGGCTGGAGCCGGCCGCCGGCCTCGCCATGGCGCTGGTCGTCGCCTATGCCGGCGCGCGCTTTGGCGGCGTGTTGTTCGACAATCTGCGCAACGCCATTTTCGAGAAAGTCGGGCAGGAAGCAGGCCGGCGCCTGGCCGACGATGTCTTCGTCCACCTCCACCGCCTGTCGCTGCGCTTCCATCTCGACCGGCGCACCGGCGCCGTCACCAAGATCGTCGAGCGCGGTACGAAAAGCATCGACACGATGCTCTATTTCCTGCTGTTCAACATCGCGCCGACAGTGCTGGAGCTGCTCGCCGTCTGCGCCATCTTCCTGGTGAAATTCGGCCCCGGCCTGGTCGCCGCGACGCTGGCCATGGTCGCCCTCTATATCTGGTTCACCCGGCTCGTCACCGAATGGCGCAACCAGCTGCGCCGCGACATGGTGGACATGGACACCAGCGCCGTCGCCCATGCCGTCGACAGCCTGCTGAATTTCGAGACGGTCAAATATTTCGGCGCGGAGGAGCGCGAGGCGCGGCGCTACGGCACCGCCATGCGCCGCTATGCCAAGGCGGCGGTGAAGTCGGAAAACAGCCTCGCCTGGCTCAATATCGGCCAGTCGCTGATCACCAACCTCATGATGGGCGGGGCGATGGCCTATACCGTCTGGGGCTGGAGCCGGGGGCAATTTTCCACCGGCGACGTGGTGCTGGTGAACACGCTGTTGTCGCAGCTTTTCCGCCCGCTCGACCTGCTCGGCATGGTCTATCGCACCATCCGCCAGGGCCTGATCGACATGGAGGCGATGTACAAGCTGATCGATACCGAGACGGAGGTGGCGGACGCCCCCGGCGCCCCGGCGCTGCAGGTGGCGGGCGGCGCCGTCCGCTTCGACGCTGTCCGCTTCGGCTATGATCCCGAGCGTGAAATCCTCCATGGCGTCAGCTTCGCAGTGCCGGCGGGCAAGACCCTCGCCATCGTTGGCCCATCGGGCGCGGGCAAGTCGACCATCGCCCGCATCCTGTTCCGCTTCTACGATATCCAGGGCGGCACCGTGTCGATCGACGGGCAGGATATCGCCGCTGTGACGCAAGCCTCGCTGCGCGCCGCGATCGGTATCGTGCCGCAGGACATGGTGCTGTTCAACGACACGGTCGGCTATAATATCGGCTATGGCCGCGAGGGCGCGCGCCAGGATGAGATCGAGGCGGCGGCCAAGGCGGCGTCGATCCACGACTTCATCATGAGCCTGCCCCAGGGCTATGACACCCGCGTCGGCGAGCGTGGCCTCAAGCTGTCGGGCGGCGAAAAACAGCGCGTCGCCATCGCCCGCACGCTGCTGAAAGACCCGCCGCTACTGGTGCTGGACGAAGCGACCAGCGCGCTCGACAGCCGCACCGAGACCGAGATCCAGACCGTGCTGCGCGACATCAGCCGCAAGCGCACGACATTGGTGGTCGCCCATCGCCTGTCGACCGTGGTCGATGCCGACGAGATCATCGTGCTGGACGCCGGCCGCATCGTCGAACGCGGCCGCCATGCCGATCTGGTCCGTGCCGACGGCCTCTACGCCACCATGTGGGCGCGCCAGGCCACCGAGCGCGACGACATGGGACAGGAGCCGGGGATCGAGGACATGTTCGAGGTCGCCCCGCAATAGCAACGCCCCCTCCCGCTGGGGGAGAGGGCGTCCAGGCATATGTGACGATAATTAGTTCTGCGTCGTCACCGTGGTGGTCGTGCGTTCCGCAACCGTGGTCGGTGCGGCCTTCTTCTTGACCACGGTGGTCGTGCGCTTGTGCGCGCTGCTCCGCGATGGTGCGGCCTTGACCGTTTCGGTGGTCACGGTGGTGGTCGGCGAAGTGGCGGCGGCGAGCGATGCCGAAGTCTGCGCGGCCTTGGCATCGGCCGCTGCCGAGGCGGCGGCCCGTTCGGCGGCGTCGGCGCGGGCATTGGCGGCATCGGCCTGCATCTGCGCGCTGGCAGCCGTCTGCGCCTGGATCTGCGCGTCGGCGTCGGCCTGTTGCTTATTCTCGCCGATCGCCATGTCGGCGGCCTGTTGGGCATCGATGGCGGACGCGATCGCCTTCTGCTCCTTGCCGCTCTTCAGTTCTTCCTGCGCCAGACGCAGCGACGCCTGCGCACGGGACAGCAGGTCGGGCGATGCGTTGAGCTTGGTCGCTGCGTCGATCTTGCCCTGTGCCTGGGAGATGGCGGCCAGTGCCCGTTCCTCATCTCCAGCAAAGGCCGGCGTGCTGGTCAGAAAAAGTGCGGATGCAGCCAATAGGCTGCCAATGACGGACCCGTTCTTATGCATGTTCTTCTCCTGTCATTATCTTATGACGGCTCGAAAAACGTGCCTGTCTACTCGCCAGTTCCTCCGACTGGCGAAGTAGAGCCTCGCTTCATCCCCGAAAAGGCGGTTTGGTCATCGTTCGCTGATCTGGGCCAGCGGATCGAGCCGGGCCTGCCAGCCGAGCCGGTCCAGTTCGGGCGTGTCGGCGACCGCTTCGGGATGGCCCAGGCACAGCAGGGCGGCGAAGGTCCAGTCGTCGGGCACCGCCAGCGTCCGCGCGACAAAGGCCGGGTCGAGGATCGACACCCAGCCGAGCGCCAGCCCACGCGCCCGCGCCGCCAGCCACAGCGTGTGGATCGCCAGCACCACCGAATGGAGCCGGGTCTGCGGCATGGTCGCCGCGCCCAGCCCCGCGCCGGCCGATGTCGCATCGTCGCAGAAGACCGCGATGATCTCCGGCGCCTCGCCCAGCCCGTGCAGCTTCAGCGCGCGATAGGCGTCATGCCGGGTCGCGTCGGTAATCTGGCTGGTGGCGCGCTCGCGTTCGGCATCGACATGATCGGCCAGTGTCGCGCGCAGCGTTGGCGTCTTTACCCGGACGAAGCGCCAGGGCTGGCTGTTGCCGACCGAGGGCGCCAGTTGCGCCAGCGTCAGCAGTTCCAGCACCACCGCCTCGTCCAGCGGATCGGTGCGGAAATGGCGCACGTCGCGGCGCCAGGTCAGCAATTCCGTCAGCGTCGCGCAGAAATCGGGATCGAAGGCCTGCATCAATATTCGATGCCGGCCTGCGCCTTCACCCCGCTGCGGAAGGGATGCTTGATCATGGTCATTTCGGTGACCAGGTCGGCCGCCTCGATCAGCGCCTCGGGCGCGTTGCGGCCGGTGACGACGACATGTTTCATGTCGTCCTTGCCGGTCAGCACCGCCAGCACCTCGTCCAGCGGTAGATAGTCGTAGCGCAGCACGATGTTGAGTTCATCGGCCAGCACCATCGCATAATCGGGGTCGGCGACCATGCGCTTCACCTCGTCCCACGCCTCACGCGCGAGCGCGATGTCGCGGCTGCGATCCTGGGTGTTCCAGGTGAAGCCCTCGCCCATCGGCTTGAACTCGATCTGCTCGGGGAAGGCATCGAACACCGCCTTCTCGCCGGTGGTCATCGCGCCCTTCACGAACTGGACCACGCCGACCTTCTTACCATGGCCGATCATGCGGACGACCATGCCCAGCGCCGCCGTGGTCTTGCCCTTGCCCTTGCCGGTATGGACGATCAGCAGGCCCTTTTCCTGGGTCTTGGTCGCCATGATCTTGTCATGGGCGGCCTGCTTCTTCTTCATTTTTTCCGCATGCTGTTCGTCGGTGCGTTCGACCATCGTCACTCTCCTGCAAGCTGGGCGAGCAGCATGCCCGCGCTGTTCGATCTGGGTTTCCACAGGCCGCGTTCCAGCGCCTCGCTCAGCCGGGCAGCGGTCTCGCGCAGGGCGGCGGGATTGGCGTTGGCCATGAAGGCGCGCACGGCCTCATCCTCGATGAAGGCGGCGTGGACGGCATCGAAATGATGGTCGCGCACCGCATGGGTGGTGGCGGCGAAGGCGAAGAGATAGTCGACCGAGGCGGCGATCTCGAACGCGCCCTTATAGCCATGGCGCATGACACCGGCGATCCATTTGGGATTGGTGACGCGGGCGCGGACGATGCGGCCGATCTCGTCCTCCAAGGTGCGGATCACCGGCCGCTCCGGACGGCTATGGTCATTATGATAGCTGAGCGGCTTTGCACCTTTAAGATGTTCGATGGCGGCGGCGATGCCGCCTTCGAACTGATAATAATCGTCGCTGTCGAGCAGGTCATGCTCGCGATTATCCTGGTTCTGGACGACGGCATCGGCCTGGGCCAGGCGGGTGGCGAACAGGCTGCGTTCGCTGTCGCCCTCCACCCCCGCGCCATAGGCATAGCCGCCCCAGTCGAGATAGACGTCCGCCAGGTCGGCGCGGCTGTGCCAGATCTTCTCGTCGATCATCGCCTGGAGCCCCGCGCCATAGGCGCCGGGCTTCGATCCGAACACGCGGGCACCGGCGCGGCGTGCGGCCTCCGCCACATCGGCGCCGTCCGCCACCAGCGCCGCCTGTTCGGCGCGATGCCGGGCGGCGGCGGGATTATCCTCGTCCGGCTCGTCCAGCGCCATCACCGCGCGGGCGGCGCTGTCGATCAGGTCGATCTGTTCGGGGAAGGCATCGCGGAAGAAGCCGGAGACGCGCAATGTCACGTCGACGCGCGGCCGGCCCAGTTCGGCCAGGGTCATCATCTCGAAGCCGACGACCCGCCCCGAACTCCATTCCCAGCGCGGCCGCACCCCCATCAGCGCCAGCGCCTGCGCAATATCGTCGCCGCCGGTGCGCATGTTCGCCGTGCCCCAGGCGGACAGGGCGATGGCGCGGGGATAGTCGCCCTCGCGCTGGAGATAATCGTCGACCAGCAATTGCGCCGATCGCTGGCCCAGATCCCAGGCGACCGCGGTCGGCACCGCGCGGGTATCGACCGAGAAGAAATTGCGCCCGGTCGGCAGCACGTCCGGCCGTCCCCGTGTCGGCGCGCCCGATGGTCCGGGCAGCACGAAGCGCCCGTCGAGCCCGGCCAGCAGGGCCGCCGCCTCGCGCGGGCCACAGGCATCGACGCGGGGCGCCAGATCATCGGCGATCGCCGCCAGCACGGCAGCACTGGCCGGGCCGACCGGCGCCCCGCCATCGACCAGCGCCGCCGCCAGCAATTCCAGCCGCTCGACCATGTCGCCATGGGTGCGCCAGGCATCTGTGGACAAGTCCGCCAGCGCGGCCGGATGCGGCCCGTGCCACGGCGCGCCCAGCACGCAATCGAGCGGATCGAAACCGAGCCCCAGATCGTCGGCCAGCGCGCGCAGCAGCGACGCCTGCCCCGGATGATCCAGACCACGCGGCGTGCGCGCCAGCGCGATCAGCAGGTCGCGGCGCAGCCGCCCCTGCGGCGAGGCGGTGAAGACATGCAGCCCGTCGCGGATCTGCAATTCCTTGAGCTCGCACAGATAATTGTCGATCGCGGCGAGCGCGTCGTCATCGTCGCCGGCGGCGCCCGCATCCTTGTCCAGCCCCTGGCTGCGGGCGAGGTCGATGATATCGCGGCGCAACCGGTCGAGCCGGCGCGGGTCCATGCCGGCGGCGAGATAATATTCGTCCACCAGCGCCTCGAGCTGCTTGAGCGGCCCATAGCTTTCCGCCCGCGTCAGCGGCGGGGTCAGATGGTCGAGGATAACGGCGCCGATGCGGCGCTTGGCCTGCGTCCCCTCGCCCGGATCATTGACGATGAAGGGGTAAAGTTGCGGCACCGGCCCGGCGCAGATTTCGGGGAAGCAATCGGCCGAGAGCGACACCGCCTTGCCCGGCAGCCATTCCAGATTGCCATGCTTGCCGACATGGACCAGCGCCTGCGCCCCGAAATCCTGCGCCAGCCAGACATGGAAGGCGAGATAGGCGTGCGGCGGCGGCAACGCGGGGTCATGATAGCTGCTCTTGGGATCGATATTGTAACCGCGCGCCGGCTGCACCGCGATCGCGACATGACCGAAGCGATGGACGGCAAGGCGAAAGGCGCCGTCGCGCACGAAGGGATCGTCCTCCGGCGCCCCCCAGCGATCGACCATGGCGTCACGCGCGCTGTCGGGCAGAGCCGCAAAGGCAGCGCGATAGATATCGAGCGACAGGCTGGCCTCGCCCGGCCGGTCGATCGACGCCCGGTCATTGGTGACGCCCCCGGTCATCAGCCGCATCAGCGCGGCGCCGTCGCGCGGAGCGTCGCCGATCGCATAGCCGGCATCGCCCAGCCGGCACAGGATCGCGGCGGCGCTGGCCGGCGTGTCGAGGCCGACGCCATTGCCAATGCGGCCATCGCGATTGGGATAATTGGCCAGCACCAGCGCAACCCGGCGCTCGGTCGGCGCAGTGCGGCGCAGTGCCGCCCAGTTGCGCGCCAGATCGGCGACGAAGGCGACCCGGTCGGGCGCCACGCGCGGCACGACGATGCCGCACTGGGTGCGTTCATCGAACCGCTCGGCCGCCTTGAAGGCGACGGCGCGGGTGAAGAGGCGCCCGTCCACTTCGGGCAGGGCGACATTCATCGCCAGGTCGCGCGGACCAAGGCCACGGGCGGACCCGCGCCAGCTGCCTTCCTCGACCCCGGCAAAGGCGGTCTGCAGGATCGGGCAGTCGGCCTGTTCCAAGATGCCCGGCACGCGCGGTTCGGACGAAGAGGAGGCGGCGAAGCTGGTCGCATTGACGATGATGTCGGGCGCGATGTCGGCCAGCAGCCCGCCAAGCCAGTCGCGCACGAACGGCTCGCGCAGCGCGCGGACATGCACGGCGGCGACATTGAAGCCGCGCGCGCCAAGGGCCGCGACCATCGCATCGACCGCGCTCAGCGTGCCGGCGACCACCAAAGCGCGGTAGAAGATCAGCAGCGCCACCGGCCGCCCCTCGGTCCATGTCGCGCGCAGTTCGGCCACGCCGGGCCGGTCATGGCCGGGCAGATAGAGGCCCGCGTCGGCAATCGGCAGCGGATGATCGGGCTCGCCCGCATCCGCGCCGGTCAGCCGGGCGGCGCAGCGCAGGAAGGACAAAGCATTGGCGGTGCCGCCCTGACGCAGATAGTCGCGCAACTGCTCGCGCATCGCCGCCGGCACAGTGGAGGCAAGGTCCAGCGCCGGATCGCCCTCCCGCCCGTCGGCGATCGCGGCGAAGGCGATGCCCCGCTCGCGCGCGACCTGCGCAATCTCGTCCACGCCATAGGGCCAATAGCTTTTGCCACCGAGCAGGATGACGCAGACGAAGCGCGCCCTGGCGATCACCTTCTCGACATAGAGATCGACCGAATAGGGATGTTTGAGCTGCAGCAGATTGGCCAGCCGCACGCTCGGCGCATCATCGGGCAGGCGCGCAGCAGCGGCGGCGAAACAGGCCAGGTCGCTGTCCGCCACGGTCAGGATGACGATGTCGCCGGGCGGCTGATCGAGGTCGATCGCCTCCTCGCCGTCGCTGATCGTTCCCGGCGTGGCGGACAGGAGATGCATCAGCCGAGCACGGCCTGGATGTCGGCCTCGATCGCGGCGCGGTCCAGCCCCTTCTGGCCGATCACCACCAGCTGGGTGCGGCGCGCCTCCCCCGCCTGCCAGGGACGGTCGAAGAAATGCTGGATGCGCGGGCCGACCGCCTGCACGACGAGGCGCATCGGCTTGCCGGCGACCGCGACCATGCCCTTGACGCGCAGCACGTCATGCCGGGCGATCAGCGCGGACAGCGCCTGCACCAGCGTGTCGGGATCGGCGACCGCATCGCCGCCGACGACGAAACTGTCGAAATCATCATGGTCATGATCCTCGCCCTCCGCCTCATGGTGCGAGGGGCGGGCGTCAAGATCATCCTCCGCTGCCGCGACGATGCCCAGCAGCGCGCCGATGTCGACCGCACCATGGGCGGCGCGAACGATCTTCACGCCGGGCCGCGTCTCGGCATCGACCTGCGCCTCGACCGCCGCCAGCGTGTCGGCATCGACCAGGTCGCTCTTGTTCAGCACCACCATGTCGGCGCAGGCGAGCTGATCCTCGAACAATTCCTCCAGCGGGCTGTCATGGTCCAGATTGGGGTCGGCGGCGCGCGCGGCGGCCAGCGCCGCCTCGTCCGTGGCGAAGCGACCGGCGGCGACCGCATCGGCGTCGATCAGCGCGACCACCCCGTCCACCGTGGCGCGGGTGCGGATGTCGGGCCACTGGAACGCCTTGACCAGCGGCTTGGGCAGGGCCAGCCCCGAGGTTTCGATGATGATATGGTCGGGCGGGCTCGGCCGGTCGAGCAGGGCGGTCATGGTCGGCAGGAAATCGTCGGCCACGGTGCAGCAGATGCAGCCATTGGCCAGCTCGACGATATCCTCTTCCGGGCAGGCGGCGTCGTTGCAGCCCTTCACCAGTTCGCCGTCGACGCCGACATCGCCAAATTCGTTGATGATGAGGGCGAGACGGCGCCCCTTCGCATTTTCCAGCAGACGGCGGATCAGCGTGGTCTTGCCCGCGCCCAGGAAGCCGGTGATGACGGTGGTCGGAATCTTGGCAGATGCAGTGTTGGCCATGACAAATACTCGCGCGCCGGAGCAACCGGGGCGGGAGCGAACCGGGCGCGCACGCACGGCCGGCCGGCATCGCGGACGGGCGCTTGTTCGCCCGCAGATGCGTGACCGCGCGGCTCCAGCCGCCAACCTGTCGCTCAGACGGAACACCGTGCCCCGGCCATCCCCTGGACCAAAGCAAGAGCGACCAAAACGCCGGCAGGTCTCCTGGCTTGCGGGTCATAGCGGGAGGAACGGCCTTCCCAGGCCTCGCAGGATTTAGCGTCCGGCCCAGTGGCTGCTGATCCCGCATCGGGGACAGCTTTGTTCATCACGCTCGCCGCTCACAGTTGCAGGGACAGCTGCGGACTTGGATGCCATGGCATCCGCACCGCCTTCCCATTTTAAGCCCCCTTGGGGCACCGGCGCGATCATGTCGGGACGATGCGAAGCGCCGTCCCTGGGCCGGTTCCTAGTCGCTTTGGGCAGCGGTGACAATCCAGCCATCGGCGATGGCGAGCGGCCAGGGCGCAATGCGCTGGCCGACGCACGGCCCACCGACGCAGACGCCATCGTCGCGGCGAAACAGGGCGCCGTGCCAGCTACAGCGGATATCGCTGCCATCCGGGGTCAGATAATCATCGAGCTGCTGCGCCAGCGGCAGGCCGGCATGGGGGCATTGGTCGACAAAGCCGCTGACCTGATCGCCATCCCGCACGGCAAAGCCATGGAAGCGGCCGGCGCGCATCTGCAGCACGAAATTGCGCGCCTTGCCGTCGGCGATCTGCTCGATCGGGCAGAGGCGCACGCCCGCCGGCGTCGCGAACAGGCGCGTGTCACTGACACTCATATGTCAGAGTCGGGCTGGCGATCGGGGTGCGCGGCGGCAAAGGCGGGGAGCGCGCATGCCGCCGCGTCCACGGCGCACAGCCGCGGAAAGGGCGTCAGGTCGACGCCGAAGCGCCGGGCATTGTAGAGCTGGGGCACGATATGGCAGTCGGCGAAGCTGGGGCTGTCGCCGAAGGCGAAGCGGCCGCCATGGCGGGCGACCAATGTTTCGAGCGCGGCCAGCCCTTCGCCGGTCCAGCGGGCGATCCAGGCGCGGACCTGATCCTCGCTGGCATCGAAGTCCTGCCGCAGCGCCTGCAACACGCGCAGGTTGCCGAGCGGATGAATATCGCAGGCGATGATGGCGGCCATGGCGCGGACGATCGCCGCATCGCCGGGGTCGGCGGGCAGCAACGGCGGCTGCGGCCAGCGGGCCTCGATCCATTCGAGGATCGCGCCGCTTTGCGTCAGCACGGTGTCGCCATCGACCAGTGCGGGCACCAGCCCCAGCGGCGCAAGCGCCCGATAGTCGGGCGCCCGCTGCGCGCCGCTGCGCAGATCATGGGTGACCTGCGCATAGTCGACGCCCTTCAGGGCCAGCGCGATCCGCACGCGATAGCTCGCGCTCGACCGCCAATAGCCATGAAGGATGAGGTCGCTCATCGCGCCGGCACGATCATCGCGCGGCATTCGCCAAAGCCGATCGACACCTGGCCGGGGGCGGACGCGGTGGCGCGCAATGTCACCTCGTCGCCATCCTCCAGGAAACAGCGCGTCTCGCCCGATGGCAGGCTGATCGGCTCGCGGCCGCCGCTGCTGATCTCCATCAGGCTGCCATAGCCTTCGCGCGTCGGGGCGGAAATGGTGCCGCTGCCGAGCAGATCGCCGGGCATCAGGTTGCAGCCATTGGAGGCATGATGGGTGACGATCTGGCTGACGGTCCAGTACATGTTGCTCGCCGGCCCCTGGCTCAGGCGCATCGGCGGCTGGCCCGCGTCGCGCATTGCCTGGGTCGAGAGATAGACTTCCAAGGTCAGCGCCAGCGCGCCATGGGCCTGATCGTCGGCATCGCTGAGGTAAGGCAGCGGCACCGGGTCGCCTTCGGGCCGGGGCGGCTGGGCGATGCGGAACGGTGCCAGCGCCTCGGGCGTCACGACCCAGGGCGAAATGGTCGAATGGAAATTCTTGGCCAGGAAGGGTCCCAGCGGCTGATATTCCCACGCCTGGAAATCGCGCGCCGACCAGTCGTTGAGCAGGCAGAAGCCGGCGACATGGTCCGCCGCCTCGCTGATGGGGATCGGGCTGCCCAGATCATTGCCGGCGCCGATCCACACGCCCAGTTCCAGCTCATAGTCGAGCCGGGCGGTCGGGCCGACCACCGGCACCTCAGCCTCGGGCGGCTTACGCTGGCCGCGCGGACGGACCAGCGGATCGCCCGACGGGCGGATCGAGGACGCCCGGCCATGATAGCCGATCGGCACATATTTATAATTGGGCAGCAGCGGATTGTCCGGCCGGAACTGGCGGCCGATATTGTTGGCGTGATGAATGCCGACATAGAAGTCGCTATAGTCGCCGATCCGCGCCGGCAGGTGCAGCGTGCAGTCCGCCGCGACGTGCAACAGCGGCTCGACCGCCGGGCGATGGGCCGGGTCCGACAGTAGCGCGCTGATCCGGCGGCGCAGGGCGACCCGCTCCGCCACCGGCAGCGCCATCAGCCCATTGAGCTGGTCTTCCAGCAGCGGTGCGCAATCGATCAGCCCGGCGCCGACACAGGCGGCCAGGTCCAATATCGCGTCGCCGATCGCGACACCGGCGCGCGGCGGTCCGCCGGCGGGCGAGAACAGGCCATAGGGCAGGTTCTGGATCGGGAAGTCGCCATGATCCTGCGCGCTCGCAACCCAGCTGGTGCGGGCGGGATCATGGGTTTCGTCTATGTGCCAATAGCTCATGGGGTCTCGTTCATCGGGGGAAGCTGGGCCTTGCGGAAGCCAGACCAGCAATCATCATAATCGGGTTGCAGCAGCGGGCTTTCCATCGCCCAGCGCGTCGGGCGCAGCACCATGCGGCTTTCGAACATGAAGGCCATGGTGTCGGCAATGCGCTGGGGCGCCAGGTCGGCGGCGATCGCCTTGTCATAGCTGGCGCGGTCCGGGCCATGGCCGGCCATCCCATTGTGCAGCGACGCGCCGCCGGGCGCGAAACCGCCTGCCTTGGCATCATATTCGCCATGGATCAGGCCCATCAGCTCGCTCATCACATTGCGGTGAAACCAGGGCGGACGGAATGTGTCCTCCGCCACCATCCAGCGCGGCGGGAAGATGACAAAGTCGATATTGGCGGTGCCCGGCGTCTCGCTGGGCGAAGTCAGCACCGTGAAGATCGAGGGATCGGGATGGTCGAAACTGACCGTGTTGATCGTGTTGAACCGGGTCAGGTCATAGCGCAGCGGCGCCAGATTGCCGTGCCAGGCGACGACGTCGAACGGGCTATGGTCCAGCATGGTTATCCACAGGCGGCCCATGAACTTCTGTATCAGGGCAAATGGACGCTCGACATCCTCATAGGCCGCGACCGGCGCCTCGAAATCACGGGGGTTGGCCAGGCCATTGGCGCCGATCGGTCCCAGATCGGGCAGGCGGAAGGGCGCGCCGTAATTTTCGCAGACATAGCCGCGCGCCGCGCCTTCGGTCAGTTCCACCCGGAAGCGAACCCCGCGCGGGATCAGCGCCACCTGCAACGGCGCGACATCGATCACGCCCAGTTCGGTGACGATACGCAGCGCCCCCTGCTGCGGCACGATCAGCATCTCGCCATCGGCGCAGACGAAGGCGCGGTCGATCATAGAGGCCGTCGCGGCGTAGAGATGCACGGCGCAACCCTGGCCCGCCGCGACATTGCCATTGCCGGCATAGCTGGTGAGGCCGTCGATGAAATCAACGTCACCTTGCGGTAGCGGCAGCGGGTTCCAGCGCAGCCGGTTGGGTGACGGCGGCACCTCGTCGAACGGCGCGCTGCGCAGCAAGGCTGCAGCATCATAGGGCGCAAACGGCGGATGTGACGCCGCCGGCCGCATGCGATAGAGCCAGCTGCGCCTGTTCTCCGCCCGCGGCGCGGTGAAGGCGGTGCCCGACAATTGCTCGGCATAAAGGCCATAGGGCACGCGCTGGGGCGAATTGCGCCCCACCGGCAGTGCGCCGGCCACCGCCTCGGTCGAAAAATGATTGCCGAAGCCGATCATCATCCGGGGCGGCGCGTCACTCATCGACGGTGATCACGCCGCGACGAATCTGGTCCAGCTCGATCGATTCGTAGAGCGCCTGGAAATTGCCATTGCCAAAGCCCTCATTGCCCTTGCGCTGGATGATCTCGAAGAAGATCGGGCCGAACATCGTCTCGGTAAAGATCTGCAGCAAGATGCCCTCCTCGCCGACATTGCCGTCGATCAGAATGCGGTTGCACTTCAGTCGTTCCAGATCCTCGCCATGGCCAGGCACGCGCTGATCGACCAGCTCATAATAGGTCTCGATCGTGTCCTGCAGCCGCACGCCGCGTGCGCGCAGCCGCTCGACCGTGTCATAGATATTGGCGGTGGTGAGCGCGATATGCTGGATGCCCTCGCCATTATAGTCGCGGATGAACTCCTCGATCTGGCTCTTGTCGTCCTGGCTCTCGTTCAGGGGAATGCGGATCGCCTTGTCCGGGGCGATCATCGCCTGGCTGAACAGGCCGGTCGCCTTGCCCTTGATATCGAAATATTTCTGCTCCTCGAAGCCGAAGAGGGTGCGGTAGAATTCGCTCCACACCCGCATCTGGCCGCGCTTCACATTGTGGGTCAGATGATCGAGCAGGTCGAGGCCGACATTGTTGCGCGCCTCCGCTTCCCGCCAGCCGGGATATTCCGCCCAATCGGCATAGGGATCGCCGCCATCGGGCATGAAATAGAGATAGGATCCGCCAATCCCTTGGATCACCGTGTCATTCTCGTCCGTCGGCTTGCCGCCATGGTCGAGCGCCCAGCGCAGTGCCGCATCGGGATCGGCAACGCGAAAGGCCATGGCGCTGGCCGAGGGGCCATGTTCGCCGCGGAATGCAGCGACCCGCCCGGCATCGTCGCGATTGAGCATCAGGTTGATCCGCCCCTGCTTGTAGCGGGTGATATTCTTGGTCGGGTGCCGGTGCGTCGCGGTGAAGCCCAGTTGCTCGAACTGGGTCGCCATCTTCTCGGGCTCGGGCGAGGTGAATTCGACGAACTCGAAGCCGTTGAGGCCCAGCGGGTTGGCGGGATCGATGGTCATGACGGGTTCCTCAGGCAGAAGGCAGATACGGCGACAGGCCGGCGACGAAGGCGGGGATGGTGTCGAGCCGCAGCCCGGCGATGTTGATGCGGCCATTGCCGGCCATGTAGATGCCATGGTCGGCACGCATCGCGGCGACGGCGGCGGCGCTGACCGGCAGCATCGCGAACATGCCGCGCTGGCCGGCAATGGCGGCCAGCTGCGGATGGGCCGCGGCCAGCGCAGCGCGCAGCGCATTGATGCGGGTGCGCATCTGGTCCAGCTCGCCCGTCCATTCCGCCCGCATCGCCGGCCGTTCCAGGATGGTGCGGACGATCGCCGCGCCATGATCGGGCGGCATCGACCAGATGCCACGCGCCAGCGCGACGATGTTGGAGAAGGCGAGCGCGGTCAGCGCGGCATTGGCCCCCTGCACCCACAGCGCCCCCACACGCTCGCGATAGAGGCCGAAATTCTTGTCGCAGCTATAGGCGACCAGCGCATCGGGCACGGCGGCCAGCATCTGCCGCGTGGCGGCGGCATCCGCCTCCAGCCCGTCGCCCAGCCCCTGATAGGCGAGATCAATGAACGGGATCAGGCCGCGCGCCGCGCACAGATCGGCGATCGCCGCCCATTGTTCGGCGCTGAAATCCACGCCGGTCGGATTATGGCAGCAGCCATGGAGCAGCAGCACGTCGCCGGCCTGCGCCGCGGCCAGATCGGCAAGCATCGCATCGAAATCGACCGCGCCCGTGCTATCGAGAAAACGATGCGACGCCAGCGTCAACCCGGCCTCGCGAAAGATCGGCGCATGATTGGGCCAGGTCGGATCGCCGATCCACACGGTGGCGCCGGGCCGGGCGCGGGCGATGAGGTCGGCGCCCAGCCGCAGCGCGCCGGTGCCGCCGGGTGTCTGCCCCCCGGCGATCCGCTCCGAATCGGCCAGCGGACCAAAAACGATGGCGGCGAGCAGATCGACAAAGCCCGTGTCGCCCTCCGGCCCCAGATAGGATTTGCTGCCCTGCTCGGCCAGCAGCACCGCTTCTGCCGCCTTCACCGCCCGCATCACCGGGGTCGCGCCCGCCTCGTCGCGATAGACGCCGACGCCGAGGTCAATCTTGTCGGTACGCGGATCGGCGCGATACTGCGCGATCAGCCCCAACAGCGCGTCGGGCGCCTGGCGATCGAGCGCACCGAACAGGGACCGGCCGGGCGCCGGGGCAAGAAGGGTCGTGTCTGTCATAGTACCTCAGTTGCGCGGGCACGGGCATAGGCCTGGGTGCCCTGTGTGTAGATGATGTCGGTGTCGGCGATCGCGTCGGTCGCGAAATCGGGCTGCCCCGCCAGTTGCGCATAAAGCGGGGCGAAGTCGGTCTCGACCGTCTGGCGCAGCAGATCCTCGAAACTGTCGATGACGAAATAGCTCTGCTGATAATCATCGATGCGATAGCGGGTGCGCATCAGCCGCTTGAGATCGAAGCCGAGCCGATTGGGCGAGGGATCGTCGAGCGCGAAGACGGATTCGCCATAGGAGGAGACGATGCCCGCGCCATAGAGGCGCAGCCCCTCGGGCCGGCGGATCAGGCCGAACTCGACCGTGTACCAGTAGAGCCGGGCCAGCCGCTCGATCGCGCCCAGATCGGCGGCGCGCAGGCCGCCCTGGCCATAGGCCTGCATATAGTCGGCAAAGACCGGGTTCGCGAGCAGCGGCACATGGCCGAAGACATCGTGGAAAATGTCCGGCTCCTGCAGATAATCGATCTGCTCAGGCGTGCGGATGAAGCGGCCGGCGACGAAGCGGCGATTGGCCAGATGCTCGAAGAAGACCCGATCCGGCACCAGCCCCGGCACGGCCACCACCTGCCAGCCGGTCGCCCGCATCAGCCGATCGGACAGTTCCTCGAAATTGGGGATGCCGGGGCGGTTGATGCGCAATATGTCGAGGCCGGCCATGAACTCGGGCACCACCCGGTCGGGCAGCATGGCGGACTGGCGCGCGAAGAGAGTGTCCCACATCGCATGCTCGGCCGCGCTGTACCGGTCCCACGCCTGCGGGATCGTCCAGTCGGCCGCAGCGCCTGCGGGTGGTTCAAGCTCCTCTACCATCACGCCAATCTCTCACAGAGTGGGCGTGATTGCCTTTCAATCGGGCAAGATTTACAAGGGATTTTGGGAAATCAATTCACCGATCGGCGATATCATGAACAAATCCGTCAATCTCGATGCACTCGACCGCCGCATCGTCGCGGAGCTTCAGCGCGACGCCTCGCTCAGCAATGCGGACCTGGCCGAACGGGTCGGCAGCACCGCCCCTTCCTGCTGGCGTCGGATCCGCGCGCTGGAGGAGATGGGCGTGCTCAAGGGTGCAGTGCGGCTCGCCGATGCAGAGAAGCTGGGCCATGCCGTCAACATCTTGTGCAGCGTGCGGATGAAGAGCCACACCAGCGAAAGCGTCGACGCCTTCCACGCCTTTGTCGAGGCACATCCGCAGATCATGGAATGCTACCTCATGTCGGGCGAATGGGACTATCTGATGCGGGTCGTGGCCTCCGACGTCGCCGATTATGAGCATTTCCTGATGCGCAACCTGCTCAAGCACCCCTCGGTCGGCGGCGCCTCCTCCCACTTCGCCCTGTCGGTGACGAAATTCACCACGGTGCTGCCGGTGGGGGAAGCGGGGCGGTAAGAAGAAAGCGGCCGGATTGCTGCCCCGGCCGCCTTCCGATCTTCAGGCCATCAGCGCCTTGACCGCGTCGGCCACGCGCTCGGGCGAGACGATATAGGCGTCCTCCAGCACCTTGGCGAAGGGCACCGGCGACTTGGGCGCGCCCAGGCGCCGGACCGGGGCCTTCAACTGGCCGAACAGTTCCTCGGCAATGGTCGAGGCGATCTCGCCGCCCGGACCGAAATCGCGCACGGCTTCATGCACCACCAGCGCGCGGCCAGTCTTGGCGACCGAGGCCAGCACCGCTTCGCGATCCCAGGGCGATACGGTGCGCAAATCGACCAGTTCGGCCGAGATGCCTGCCTCCGCCAAGGCCGGTAGCGCGGCCTGGCAGCGCAGCACCTGCGACGACCAGGAGATGATGGTGATGTCGGTGCCTTCCTGCACGATCCGCGCCTTGCCCAGCGGGATCGGCGTCGCGACCTCGTCCACCTCGCCCGGAATGAACAGGCTGCCGGCGGATTCGATGAAGATGCAGGGATCGGGATCCTGGATGCAGGACAGCAGCAACCCCTTGTAATCGGCCGGGTTCGAGGGCGCGACCACCTTGATGCCGGCGGTGTGGGCGAACCAGCCTTCCAGATGGTCGGCATGCTGGCCCGCCGTCTGCCAACCCGCACCGGTCAGGGTGCGGATGGTGATCGGCACCGTGCTCTGCCCGCCGGACATGAAGCGCAGCTTGGCGGCATGGTTGAAGATCATGTCCATGGCAACGGTGGTGAAGTTCATCAGCATGATCTCCGCCACCGGCTTATAGCCGGCCAGCGCCGCGCCGATCGCCGCGCCGATGATCGCCTGTTCGGAGATCGGCGTCGATTTGACGCGATCGTCGCCGAAGCGGGTCGAGAGGCCGGCTGTCGCGCCGGTGACGCCGCCGCCTTCGCGGTCGGCGACATCCTCGCCCAGCACCAGCACCTTGTCATCCTCCGCCATCGCCTGGGCGAGGGCCGAATTGACGGCCTGGAGCGAGTTCATCTTCTTGGCCGTCATGCGGGCATCTCCTGGGCAAACACATCGCGGCGCAGTTCATCGACCGACGGCAGCGGGCTGGCCAGCCCGAATTCCTGGGCATCCTCGACCTCGGCCTCGATCTTCGCCTGCATCTCGGCCAGCTGATCCTCGGTCGCGTGGCCCTGTGCCACCAGCCATGCCTTGAAGGCGGGCAGCGGATCCTTGGCGATCGCCGCGGCCTTTTCCTCCTTGGTCATATATTTGTCGTCGTCGCCCAGGACGTGGCCCAGGAAACGGAAGGTCTTACACTCCAGCAGGGTCGGCCCCTCGCCCTCACGGGCGCGGGTGATCGCTTCATGTGCGGCGGCATACATGGCGAGCGGATCATTGCCGTCGACGGTATGGCCGGGCATGCCGTAGCCGATCGCCCGCTTGGCGATGAAGTCGACCGAGGTGCCATTCTCGTAGCGCGTATGTTCGGCAAAGCCGTTATTCTGGCACACGAAGATCACCGGCAGCTTCCACACCGACGCCAGGTTCAGCGCCTCGTGGAAGGCGCCGATATTCGACGCGCCATCGCCGAAATAGGCGATCGTCACCCGCTTCGACCCATCCAGCTTCGCCGCCCAGGCAAGGCCATTGGCGATCGGCATGGAGGAGCCGACGATGCCGGTCGTCACCATCACCCCGGTTTCGGGATGGGTGAGGTGCATCGGCCCGCCCTTGCCCTTGCAGGTGCCGTCGACGCGCCCGGCAATCTCCGCCCAGAGCGGGCGCAGCGGCATGTCCTTGGCCACCATGTCGTGGATGCCGCGATAGATGGTGCAGATCTTGTCGTCATCGGTCAGCAGCGACGAGATGGTCGCGGGTATCACTTCCTGCCCGCGCGCCGAATAATAGGGCATCACCAGCCGCCCCAGGCGGATGGTCTTGCGGATCGCGTCGTCGTTGCGCTCGATCCGGATCATGCGGCGGTAGATGTCCACCAGCGCTTCCTGGCTCGGCGCCGGGGCGTTGCTCAACTCTGCCATGGGTTCCTCGATGGCTATGGAATGTGCCCCCTGCATTGGCCGTCGGGCATCGGGGGTCAACTCGCCCCGGCGATATGTGCCTCCGCGCCTCAAAAGGCGCGAAAATGCGTCGCTTTTCCGAGCGATTTCGCTCCACCGATATGCGGCCGGCGATGCTTGCAATGCGGTCCGATCGGCCCAAGCTGGCAGCAGGGAGAGCGCGCGATGACGAACATGCTGGCCGCCGTCGCCAAAGGCGGCGAAGGGATTGAGGGGATCGCGATCCGAAGCGTGCCGATCCCGGTTGCGGGGCCGGGCGAGGCGCTGGTGCGGCTCAAGGCGGCGACGCTCAATTTCCGCGACCTGATCATCGCCCGCGGCATGATGGCGGGTCTCGCCAAGGAACCCGACTATGTCCCCCTGTCCTGCGCCACCGGCGAGGTGGTCGCGGTCGGCGATGGCGTTTCGCGCGTGAAGCCGGGCGACCGGGTCAACCCGATCTTCGCGCTGGGCTGGCTGGAGGGACGACAGCCGAGCATGGCGATGCTGGGCGGCAGCGCCGACGGCGTCGCGCGTCAATATGCGGTCTTTCCGGCCGAAAGCCTGTGCATCGTGCCGGACGCGCTCGGCGATCTGGAGGCCGCGACTTTGACCTGCGCCGGCCTGACGGCCTGGAACGCGCTGTTCCTGCCCCGCCCGATCCAGCGGGGCGAATGGATATTGTGCCAGGGCACCGGCGGCGTATCGATCGCGGCATTGCAATTTGCCAAGGCGGCTGGCGCCCATGTCGCCATCACCTCCTCCTCCGACGCGAAGCTGGCGCGTGCCCGCGCGCTGGGCGCCGACATCAGCGTCAATTATCGCACCGATCCCGACTGGCCGGCGGCGATCCGCCAGGCGCTGGGCGGGCGCGGTGTCGACATCGTCGTCGACGTGGTCGGCGCCAGCCAGGTGGAAACCGCCGCATCGCTGATCAACCCCGGCGGGGTGATCGCCGCGATCGGCATGCTGGGGTCCGAGTTCAGCTGGCACCTGGCCGATGTCGGCGGCCATCCGGTCGCCCGCATCTCGGTCGGCAACCGCGCCGAGCATGAGGCGATGCTGGCCTTTTGCGCGCAGCATCGCATCCGGCCGGTGGTCGATGCGGTCTATGATCTCACCCGTCTGGCCGATGCCTGCCGCCATCTGGAAAGCGGCCAATTTTTCGGCAAGATCGGGATAAACCTACTCTAAATTCTGGAACGGACGCATGGACAAGAATGAAAAGGCGCGCGAGGCGGCCGAGCGCGTGCTGCAACTGGAGGCCGAGTTGGAGGCGGAGGGCGATGCCCGCACCGGTGGCGACGAACTCGCCCATTCGCGCGCAGTGCTGCACCAATGGGTCGATACGGTGGTCGCGGTCGTGGCCTCGCCAGGGGTCGGCCGCGTGACGCTGATCCACGCCGATGGCGGCCAGACCAAGATCGCCTCGCCCAGCCTGCCCTTCCTGCTCTCGCGTCCGGCCCGGTTCGATGCGCAGGATGAAAATTCTCCGCCCGACGCGGGTTGAAAGCGGCCAGCGGCTTCCTATCTGTGAATGGTCGCGGCCAGCCCCCTCAGGCCGAGGCATCTTACCAGGCCCCCGGCGCACTCCCCCCGCGTCGGGGGCAATGGTTTTCCGGGGCTATTCCTTTCCTTCGTTACTGATTGTCCAGCCCGGCCGCATGGCGCGCCGCGATATAGCCGAACACCATCGACGGCCCGATGCTGGCGCCCGCCGCAACATAGACATTGCCCATCACCGACGCGGTGGTGACGCCGGTGGCATAGAGGCCGGGGATCGGCGCGCCCGCGCCATCGACCACCCGCCCGCGTTCATCGGTGACGACGCCGCCATAGGTGCTGACATCGCCCGGCACGACCGGCACGGCGTAAAAAGGCCCCTTCTCGATCGATCCCATGGAGCGTTCCGCGGAAAAGGGATCGCCCACGAAGCCGCAATTGTCATAGGCGCGCGCGCCGCGATCAAAGTCGCCATCCTTGCCGGCGGCGACGAAGCCGTTCCAGCGCGCCACGGTCGCGGCCAGGGTGGCGGGATCGGCGCCGATGCTGGCCGCCAGCCCCTCGATCGTGTCGGCGCTGTGCAGATAGCCGCTTTCCACCCAGCCTTCGGGAATCGCCTTGTCGATGAAGCGGCCGGCGACGGCATAAAGCTCGACATATTGACGGTCCAGGATCGCCCAGCTGGGCACCGCCGGCACTACCGCGTTCCGCCGGACCATCGTCTCGCAATAGAGCTCGTAGCTGCCCCCTTCGTTCATGAAGCGGGTGCCGCCCTGATCGACCAATATGGCGTGCGGCTTGCCGGTCATGGACTGGGCGCCGGGCGCGACATAGCCCTTGTCCCAGCCGGGCGCGGGGGTGAGCTGATAGCCGACCATCTGGTCCATCTGTGCCAGCCGGCCGCCGACCCGCTCCAGTTCCTGCTGCATCTCGCCGGTATCGCCCTCGGGCGTCTGCGACCATTCGGCACGGGTGCCGGGCATGTAGCGGTCACGCATCGCCTGGTTGCGGGCAAAGCCGCCGGCATTGACCAGCACGCCCAGCCGCGCGCCGATCCGCCAGGGCTTGCCGTCCTTCACCGTCACGACGCCGGTGGCGATCCCCTCCTGCACGACGATCTCGCTTACCGGCGTATCGGTGCGGACGTCGGCACCGGCCGCCAGCACGGCTTTCAGCATCCGCCCCTGCAGCGCGGCCCCGGCGGTGGTATATTTGCGGCCCAGCAGCTTGTCGCGAATGGTGCGCAGCGCGATCTTGGCCATCAGCTTGCCCGACGCCTTGTTGGTGCGACGATGGCCCTGCGCCTCCATCCCCTCGACCAGCGTGACGTTGAATTCGGCAAAGCCCTGGCGCAGCCGGTCGGCCCAGTCGCCCAGTTCCTTGCGGTTGAAGGGCCTGGCCACCACGGTGCGCGACGTCTTGCAGCCGCCGGGCTGCTCATCATAATAATCGGGCCAGAAGGTCGAACCGCGTTGCAGCGCCACCCCCTGATCCACCAGGAAATCGACCGCGCGCGGCGCCTGCGTCACATAGGCGAGGCGCTTCTCGCGCGAGGTGCCGGGGGCCGGATGGCCGTCCAGCGCCTGCAGCGCGTCGAGATAGGTCATCGCCGCCTCGGCACTGTCCGCCTCGCCATCGGCTGCCATGAAGCGGTTGGCGGGAATCCACATGACGCCGCCCGACTTGGCGGTGGTACCGCCGATCTTGTCGGTCTTTTCCAGGATGACGACCGACTTGCCGGCCTGGCGCATGACCAGCGCCGAACTCATCGAACCGGCGCCGCTGCCCACGACCACCCAGTCGAATATCTCGTCGAACCCGTCCATGCGCCGCTCTCCCTTTTCTGTGCGTCCGGGCTATCGTGCCGGGGCGATGATGGGGAGGGTGGAGCCACGCTCATCGCCACGGCGACGTTGGAGCGGCGCGGCGCCATGCTAGAGCAGGCCGCAAGGAGAGACGCATGAGCCATGACCTGCCCGATTATCGCACCATCCCGCTGGAGCGGCGGGGGCGGCTGTTGGTGATGACGCTCAACCGGCCCGAGGCACTGAACGCGGTCAATCTCGACCTGCATGACGAATTGCCCGAGGCGCTGGCCTTTGCCGGGCGCGACAATGGGTCCGACGTGGTGCTGCTGACCGGGGCGGGCCGCGCCTTTTCGGCTGGCGGCGACATCGCCCATATGGAGCATAATGCCGCCAACCCGCATCTGTTCGATCATGAGGCGCGGCAAGCGAAGCGGATCGTGTCAGCCCTGCTCGATATCGAAAAGCCGGTGGTGTGCCGGATGAACGGTCATGCGGTCGGGCTGGGCGCGTCGATCGCCTTGCTGTGCGATATCATCTTTGCCGCCGAGGGGGCGAAGATCGGCGACCCGCATGTCGGCATCGGCCTGGTCGCCGGCGATGGCGGCGCGGTCATCTGGGCACAGCGGATCGGCCTTGCCAGGGCGAAGGAATATCTGCTGACCGGCGAATTGCTGGGTGCGGCCAGGGCAGCGGAGATCGGCCTGATCAACCATTGCCTGCCGGCCGATCAGCTGGACGGGGCGGTCGATGCCTTCTGCGCCAGGCTGCTGGCCGGGGCGCCCAATGCGATCCGCTGGACCAAGATATTGACCAACATGGAATTGAAGCGGATCGCCGGCGCGGTGATGGAAGCCGGCATCGCCTATGAATCGCTCAGCGTCCGCACCGCCGACCACCGCGAAGGCATCGCCGCGCTCAAGGAGAAGCGGACAGCGAAATTTACAGGGCGATAGAAGGCCACGATAGATGCGTAGGCGACAGCCTTCTTCATACCGTCATGCCAGCGAAGGCTGGGATCTCTCTTTTCTTTCAAGCCATCGCCAAAAGAAGAGAGATGCCAGCCTTCGCTGGCATGACGAACGGTGGTGGCGCGTCAGATAATATCCGCCACGCGCACCCAGCGGCGTTCGGCACTGGAGATGCGGATCGCTTCCTGGATGCGTTCGACCTCCAGCGCGCGGGCGAAGTCCGGGGCGGCCGCGCCGCGACCATGGATCGCATCCACCATGGCCTGCATCGACAACGCCATCGGATAGCTGGGCTGCGGCTCGCTCTGCCAGTCGAGGGCGATGCCAGGCACGGTCTTGAACGCGTCAGGCAGCGCCACATCCTCCAGTGTGCCGCCCAATTGCCCGGCGCGCAGCGTGCAGTCGCGCGCGGTCGGGAAAGTCGGCGAGGTCGAGACCATCCGCCCCTTGTCGCCGAACAGGTCGAGCAGGAAGCCGTCATGCAGCGCCATACTCCAGCTGATCTGCATCTGCAGCACCAGCCCGCTTTCGAAGCGCAGGATGACATTGGCGAGATCGGTGGTTTCGGGCGTGATGGTGTCGCCGTCCGGGAAGGTCCAGCGCTTGAGTATCTGGCTGTCGTCCGCGACCAGCTCGGCGATCGGCCCGAGCAGGTGCAGCAGCAGATAGAGCGCGTGGCTGCCATTGTTGCGCACCGCCGACACGCCCTGCCCGGCCTGCGCGAACCAGTTATAGGGGAACAGCTTGTTGGGCTGGTTGAACAGCGAAATGTTGAAATGGCAGGTGCCGCCGAGCGGCGCGCCGATATGGCCATCATCCAGCATCGCCTTCATCTGCCGCAGGGCGGGCAGATATTGCGAGAAGGCATCGACCACGCCGATGCTGGTGTCGCCTTTCCAGGCCGTGTCGATCGCCTTGGCCCCGGCCCAGTCGGGGGCGTGGGGGCTGGCATTATAGACATGCTTGCCATGGGCGAGCGCGGCCAGCACCATCGGCAGGCGGACGCTGGGCCGGGTGCCGAGGTCGACAATGTCGATGTCGGGATCGGCGCACATCTCCTCCGCATTCCAGAAGGCACGCGGCAGGCCGAGCCGCTGCTGCGCGGCGCGGGCCGTCTCCTCGCGCGAGGTGCAGATCGCCGTCACCTCGACGCCGGGAATGGCGCGCCAGGCAGGCAGGTGCGCGAAGGCGCCCCAGGCGGCGCTGACGATGCCGACGCGCAGCACCATCTTATTCGATCGTGCCCAGAACGGTGCCGACCTCATAGGTTTCGCCCGGCTGGGCGATGATGCGCAGCGTGCCGCTGGCCGGAGCCTCGACCTCGTTCGCCGACTTGTCGGCTTCCAGCAGATAGAGCGGCTGGCCCTCGGTAACGGTCGCGCCGTCTTCGGCCAGCCATTCGGCGATCTGCGCCTCGGTCATGGAAAAGCCGATCTTGGGCAGCAGGATGTCGGTGGCCATGGTATGTCCCCTTTGAAACAGCGAATATCTGTTCCCCTGCTATCGCGCCTTTGGCGGCGGACAATGCGCAAAAGCGGCCCGCCGCCGCCATATCACCGGCGCGATAGAAGGGCGGGGATCAATAGCCGCGCGTGTCGGTCCAATTGTCAGTTTCGCCCGGCTTGAAGGTCTTGCCCGGCGTCCTGCCCGATCCGGTCTTGAGGTCGAAGCCGATCGGATCGGCGCCGCCCTCGATGCCGACGCCGAAGGAGGAGAGCGCCCAGCTGGTCATGACATAATGGCCTATCGAAAAGACCAGATCCATCTTCTGCCGCGTGTCGAAATGGGCGCCCAGCCCGTCCCAGGTGGCGTCGCTGATCTTGCCATCCTCGATCAGTTCGTCGACCGAGCGCAGCACCAGCGCATCCTCCTCCGCCCAGTCGCCGCCTTCGGGGAAATCGCGGATCGCGCCGATTTCCTCCAGGGTGATGCCGGCGTTGAGCGCATAGCCGACATGATTATGCCACTCATAGGCCGAGTTCACCCGCCAGGCGACGCGCAGGATCAGCAGTTCGAGCGCACGGGTCGACAGGCTGTTCGCCATCAGCAGATGCTTGCCCCAGATATTATAGACCTTCCCCAGCGGCGGATGGTTGGCCATCACCATCATGACATTGGTCTTGGACCCTTCCTCCCAGGCATTGGGTTCACCCCAGAAGGCAAAGACCTCGCGCGCGTCGTCGGTCCACTGGTCGCGCGGCAGATGGGGGATGCGGGGGGGGATGTCGGTCATGATGCGTCCTTGATGGAGAATCTCAAAGTCCCTCGACCAGCAGCACGCGATAGGGCGCTGCCTTCATCCGATAGGGCAAGGCCGCCTGATATTCGGCGCTGTCATACCAGGCGCGGGCCTTGGCGGCGTCGGGAAATTCCAGGATGATCGCGCCGTCCGTGCCCTCGCCTTCCAGCAATTGCTGCGCGCCATAAACGGCGAGCGGACGGATGCCGTAATGGGCGACGAAGGTCGCGGCATTGGCGCGGTTCATCGCGCTATAGGTATCCATCGCCTCCTGATCAGCGATCGGGCCTTCGCGGGTGACGATCATATAGGCGGGCATCGGCAGCGCTCCTCGCGTCAGTGGATGGCGGCGGGCATGGTGCTGCGGTCCCAGCCGCCGGCCGCGGCGAAATCCTTGCGGCAGCTGCGGCTGGCGAGCCAGGCGAGGATGGTGCTGGGGATGCCGACCAGCAGCGCCCAGCGCATCGCCATGCCGAGCGAATCCTCGCCATAGACCGGGCGCAATGCGTCGCTGAGCGCGCCGACCAGCACCGGTCCGCCGCCCAGGCCCACGACCTGGATCGACACCATCAGCACGGCGATCGCGGTAGCGCGCGAACGCGAGGGCACCAGCCCCGCCACCACCGCCATCAGCGGCGCGGCGGAGAGGCCACCCAGCAGCATGTTGAGGCCATAGAGCGGAAAGACCCGCTCGCCCGGCCCGGTCAGGATCATCCAGCCGATGGCGGTGGCGCAGGCGCCCGACAGCATCAGGATCCAGACATACCAGCGCAGGTCGCGCCGGCCGAGATAGTCGGCCAGCGGTCCGCCCAGCGTATGGCCGATCGCCGAACCGAAGAAGAGCGCGCCGCCCATCTGCAACCCGGCCTGGCTGGCCGGCATGCCATGGGTCCGCTCCATGAAGGCCGGCGCCCAGCTGATGAAGCCCATGGTCAGCAGCGCATTGAGCGAGGCGGCGGCGATCAGCGGCGGCAGGGTGCGGATCGCCAGCAATTCGCGCGCGGTCTGCAGAAAGGGCACGGGCCGCGCCTGTTCGGCCGATGCGCCGTCGGCCAGGCCCGATCGACTGTCGCGCAGGGTGAACCAGACGATCGGCGCCAGGATGAAGCCGGGGATGGAGGCGAAGATCAGCGTCTCCCGCCAGCCATAGGCCTGCACCGCCCAGCCGCCGACGGCCGGACCAAGGAAGGTGCCGAGCGAGGCGCCGAGCAGGAAGATGGACAGCGCCGTCGCGCGCTGGCGGATCGGGAAGAGATCGGCGATCCAGGCCTGGGACGGCGGGGTGAAGCCGCCTTCGCCAAGGCCGATGCCGGCGCGGCCGATCAGCAATATCCAGAAGCTCTTCGCCAGACCGCAGACGATGACGGCGGCGCTCCACACGGTGGCGGCGATGGCGACGATCTTGCGCTTCGACCAGCCATCGGCCAGCCGCGCCAGCGGGATGATGGCCAGGATATAGACGATCGCGATGATCATGTCCTTGGCCATGCCGATCGCGGCGTCGGACAGGCCCAGTTCGTGGCGGATCGGCTCCACCATCACCACCATCAGATAGCGTTCGCCCTGGACCGAGGCCGACACCAGCACCATCAGCAGCAGGAAATAGGCGCGATAGGCCATGGAGGGCAGTGCTTCGGCCGGCGTGACGGCGGAAGCCGTGTCGAAATGCGGGTCGCTGTCTGCCATGCGCTTGTCCTCACCTGTTGCGGCGCGGTCGTGGCGCGCGACGATCATGCGGCTGGAGCCGTCTTGTCCGGACAGGATTTGAAACCGGTTCGCCCGGCGAGGCAATGCGGGCGAGAAAGGATCGCTTGCGCGATGGCCCTTCCCGCCCGGCCAGAGAGGTTCAGGCGTCCTCGTCGCTCATCCAGTGGACGAAGCGCTGGAGCGGCAGCATGCCGTCATGAGCGCCGCCCATCACATGCTTGGCCGCGCCGCCCAGCCGCACCACGCGCTGCGCCCCGGCGCTGGCGAGGCAGTCGCGCAGGGCGTGTTTGCGCTCGGGCGGGTAGATGCCGATCGTCTGGGTCGCGACATTCACATAGCGGACCGCCTGATCCAGCGAGGCGACATGGACGACATTGGCGGTCTTGTTGCTGGGGTGGAAATCGACCGGCTCGCCGGTCAGGATGACGAGGCCCCGGCCATCGGGCTTGCCCCAGACTTTGGTGTCGTCGCCCATCAGGGTCAGCATCTCGATCTCGTCGCGCACCTCGACCGGCAGCGGATGCGCGACCGCCGAGGCGGTTTCGCGATCCAGGCCAAGCTTCTCCTGCAACTTCGCGCAAAAGACCTCCACCCCGGCCCGGTCGCCCTCGACGAAGATGAAGCGGCTGGCGAGGCAGGCCTCCTGATTCATCGTCGCGACGTCGGTGGCGGCGGCATCGGCGACCTCGTCGATGACGGCAGGATCGAACCCTTCCGGTCCGATCATCGAGATCGACGTCTTGGGATCGAACGACACCATCTGGATGCCCGGCCCCAGATATTTGATGACATTCTTGATCGCGTCGCCGCCGCCCCAGGCGACGATCTTGTCGAAATATTGCGGGCGATAGAGCGTCCCTTCGATCCGCTCGTCGCCGCCGCGCCAATAGACCGCCGACATCGACCGGACGACCGGATGATCGGGATCGACATCGGCCATGGTGCGCAGCATCGCGACACAGGTGAAAGGGTCGCTCGACGGCATCTTGAAGACATTGACCGCCTTCACCAGCGCCCCCTGCGCGATCGAGGAGATGCAGCCGGTGGGCGAATTGCCGGCCAGCATATGCACCATGCGCGGCGGAAAGGCACGCAGCGCGCCGCGATTGCCGTGCATGTCGGTGCGCTCCACCCAGCGGTCGAGCGCGGCGGGATTGAGGAAGCTCGATTCGATGCTGCAGCGCAGCCCCTCGGGCGTCAGGAAATGCTTGGCCCGACGGAACAGATTTTCCACCACCCGGCGCGGCAGCGGATTGACCTTTACCGTATGTTCCAGCGCCGCCTGCAGATAGGGATTGGTCTCGAAATCCATCCGCTGCCCGGCCTCGACCAGGAAATCGATGATCTCGCTGACTGGCACGTCGAGCAGCGGCGGCAGTTCGGATCGCGGCGCGACCAGCGCATTGAGGTCGATCTGCGGCGTCGCGAAATCGACGCCCAGGTCGCGCGAGCGATGGCGCACCGCCCCGCCCTCGACCAGCTTGCCGCGCACGAAATGATCGACGCGGATCGGTTCGGCGGCCGTTTCGACCGGGGCCGCCTGTTCAAGCACGCTCATGCCACACCTCGCACATAGGCATCGACGGTACCCGCGCAGCCGATCTTGTCGTCGCCGTCCAGATCGGCATAGCGGGCGATATTGTCGCGAATGGATGGCCCGCTATTGCCGCAGGCACAGGGGCTGTAGTCGACCGATATCCGGTCGCCGGTGATGACGCCGCCCCAGCGGCCGTCGAGCGACAGGTCGAAGAAGGCGGCCCGCCCCTCGACTTCGCCGTCATGATCATGGGCGATCAGCGCATCGCCATCCTTGTCCAGGATCATCGGCACGATCCAGGGCGGCACATGATAACGCCCGCCCTCGCGGCATTTGGGCATGCCGCTGTTGAGTTCCTGCATCGAATAATTCTGGAAGTGCCGGCCTTCGGGGATGTTGAAGGTTTCATGCACGAACTGCTGATAATCGTCCGGCAGTTGCGCGCGCTTGAGGCCGCCGCCGATATAGATGCAGTTGTCCGGGTTGAAATCCTTGGCGCTATAGCCGCGCTCCCGCACTGCCTTGGCGACATGGTAGAGCGCGTTCCACATGCCCGCGATATAGAGTTTGTCGGCGCGATGCTCGATCATCGCATCGGCGGCGATATGAACGGCGGCGTCCATCGCCTCCTGCCGGAAGCGCGACGTTTCCTCGAACTCGGCAATGTCGCCGGGCAGCGCGCTGCCGTCCGCCATCGCCTTGCGCAGCACGACCATGCGGGTCAGCGATCCGACGGTGATCGGCGGCACCGGATATTGGAACATTTCCTTGGCGGGATCGCCAAAGGCCGCGCGCTGGGCTTCCCCGATCATCTCGTTCTTGGGCACCTTGGCGACCGGGGCCAGGCCCATGATGCGGCGGTCCTGCGCCGGCTGCACGCCCGATCCCCAGGCAAAGACATTGACGGTATCGATCTTCGACCAGTCCATGTCCGCCTGCGACGCGATCAGCATCGCCGACTTGCCGGTGGTGCCGCTGGAGCAGGAGACATAATGGCCCGCCGCCTGCAGTCGCGCGATCCAGTCATCGACGTCGGTGATGCCATCAAGGTCGATGTCGGTCACGGGATGGGCGGAAATGGTGTTGAGCCACTGGGTCAGCTTGTCCCAGCGCTGCTGCATCAGCCAGTTTTCGGGATAGCTCTTGTACGCCGTGTGCGGGAACAGCAGCTTCACCGCGTCGTCGAGCGAGGTGACTTCACCGATCCCCGCTTCCCGCGCGCGGTGACCCAGCAGGCGGATGCCGTCCTTCTTTTCCTGGAACCGCTCGTTCAGCGCCACGATCTGCGCCTCGCGCAATTCGGCGTGGGGAATGTTGAATCGATAGTCCGAACTGACCAGTCCGGTGAGGCGATCAGCCTGCGCGCCCATATCCTGCTCCTTGCCCTTGTGGCTCCGGTGCATTAATAGCACCTGATGCGTATCATTATGCATGATTCGCAAAAGGCGGCAAGGGCCATAATGATGCTGGTCATGGACACACCGATTTCAGATCCCCGCCCCGCCGCCGGGCGCCCGACCCGCGAGCAGGCGCAGGCGCGCCAGGCCGAAATGCTCGACGCGGCGCTCGACATGTTCCTCGACAAGGGGTTCGAGCTGACGACGATGGAGGCGGTGGCCGCCGCTGTCGGCATGACCAAGCGCACCATCTATGCCCGCTATCCCGACAAGGCAGCGCTGTTCATGGCGGCGGTCGGCCGGGCGATCGCACGCACCGCCACGCCACGCGCCGCGCTGGAGGCAATCGCCGGCGATGATCTGGAAACCATCTTGGTCGCGATCGCCCGGCTGCGCATCGCCGACCTGTCGACACCAGAGGGTGTCCGGCTGCGGCGGATCATCACCACCGAATCCTATCGTTTCCCCGACCTGCTGATGCTGTCCTACAGCCAGGGCGCCCAGCCAGTGCATGACCATCTGGCCGACCTGCTGCGCCGCCATGATAGCGCCGGGGCGATTTGCGTGGACCGGCCGGACATGGCAGCCAGCCTGTTCATGACGATGGTGCTGGGCGGGCCGATCCGGCTGGTGGGATCGCCCCAGCCGATGAGCGCCGCCGAGGTGGACGACTGGGTACGGGCCGCCGTGCGCCTGTTCCTGAACGGCATAAGGACCAGATCGGGCTAGCAAGCCGGACCACCCGAAAGAGGGGGCCGGCACCAGATGAGGAGAGGGATATGGGATCGGCCTATTGGGGCGAATTGCGGACGCATTGGCGGCCCCTGCTCGCCGCGACGATGGGACTGGGCTTCGGCATCGGCCTGTCGGCCTATACGATGAGCCTGTTCGCGCCGAAGATGATCGGCGAGTTCGGCTGGGAGAAATCGCAATTCGCCCTGCTCGGCAGTTTCGGCCTGCTGATGCTGATCATGCAGCCGATCACCGGGCGGCTGACCGACCGGTTCGGGGTGCGCGCGGTATCCGCCGTCGGCGTGCTGGCTGGGCCGATCGCCTATCTGGGCTTCGCCTTCCAGCCGGGTAGCATCCGTGCCTTCTTCGCCGTCGCCGTGCTGCAGATCATCCTCGGCACGCTCACCACCTCGCCGGTCTATACCCGCATCGTCGCCGAACGGTTCGAGCGGGCACGCGGCCTGGCCTTCTCGATCGTGATGACCGGTCCGCCGCTGGTCGGCGCGGTGATCGCCCCGCTGCTCGGCGGCTTCATCGAAAGCCAGGGCTGGCGCAACGGCTATCTGCTGATGGGCGGCGTCACCCTGGTCTTCGGCCTGATCGCGGTGCTGCTGACGCCTGCCCATATCGGCGTGCATCCCCATGAAGAGGTCGAGGAAGCAGGGACGGCCGCGCCGGTCGGCAGCCGCGTCATCTTCCGCAATCCCGCCTTCTGGGTGCTGATCGTCGGCATGGTGCTGGTCAATTTCCCGCAGGGGCTTGCCTCGGCCCAGATGAAGCTGGTGCTCATGGACAGCGGCGCCGCATCGCAGACCGCGACCTGGCTGATTTCCATCTATGCGATCGGCGTGCTGCTCGGCCGTTTCGCCTGCGGCCTGTCGCTCGACCGGATGCCGCCGCACCATGTCGCCGCGCTGGCGCTGGCAATGCCGGCGATCGGCATGGCGCTGATGGCCTCGCCACTGGATGCGACCATCGTTCTGGCTCTCTCGGTCGCGATGATGGGGCTGGCGCAGGGGGCGGAGGGCGACATCGCCGCCTATCTGGTCTCGCGCCGCTTTGGCCTGGGCGTGTTCAGCCTGGTCATGGGTTTTGTCGGCGCGGCGATCGCGGGCGGGGCGGCGCTGGGTTCGCTGACGCTCAGCCTCACCCTGAGCATCTGGGGCAGCTATGCGCCGTTCCTGGCGCTCAGCGCCTGCGTCACCCTGGCCGGCGCCGCCCTGTTCCTGACCCTGGGGCGCCGTCCCCCCACTATGGAGCCCGTCTACGCATGAGCGACACCCAACGCACCGCGATCGTCACCGGGGCCAGCGCCGGCGTCGGCAAGGAAGCCGCCCGCGCCCTGCTGCAACAGGGCTGGCGGGTGATCGGCATCGGCCGCGACGCCGCCCGTTGCGCCGAGGCGGAGGCCGACCTCAGGGCCGAGGCCGGCGGCGATTTCACGATGCTGCGCGCCGATCTTTCCGCCATGGCCGATACGGCGCGGGTCGCGCGGGAGATCGCGACGCTTGCGCCGGAGATCGACGCGCTGCTCAACAATGCCGGCGGCGTGGTGGCGGAACGGACGATCACGCCCGAAGGGTTCGAGGCGACCTTTGCCTCCAACCATCTTGCCCCGTTCCTGTTGACGCAGACGCTGCTGCCCAATCTGCGCGCCGCTGCCCACAAGCGCGGTCCGGGCGCGGTGCGCGTGATCGCCGTGTCCTCTACCGGGCATGAGCAGAGCCCTGGCATCCAGTGGGACGACCTCAGCTTCGCCGACAATTTCGTCGGTGGCGCGGCCTATTGCCATGCCAAGCTCGCCAATATCCTCTTCACCCGCGAACTGGCCCGCCGCGTCGCCGATCACGGCATCGTCGCTCACACCATGCATCCCGGTGTGGTCGCCAGCAATTTCGCCAGCCACTGCGACGCGCCGATGCAGGCCTATATGGAATCGATCCTCGACCGATCGGTCACGCCCGCCCAGGCCGCCGACACATTGGTCTGGCTGGCCAGTGCAGAGGAACCGGGGCGCAGCAGCGGCGGCTATTTCCATCAGCGTGCCGAACTGACCCCATCCGCGGCCGCGCAGGATGATGCGCAGGCGCTGAAACTGTGGCAGCTCAGCGAGGCGATGGTGGCAGGTTTCTAGAGCATTCTCCAATTAGGTTGAATCGGAGAATGCTCTAATTTCCTTTTGTTTGCCGCATTCTGCGAGTCGTCGGCTGTTCCAGCCGACTTCAGAATGCTCTAGCCCCGCCCCTCGGCCACGATGCGGAACTCGTCGAAGATATCGGCCGGGATGGCATAGCCGGCGCCATCGTCGCGGATCCTGTCGATATGGGCGGCGACATCCTCGGCGGTCGGCGGCGCGTCCAGCCCATGGTCCCATCCCTTCGTCGCGCCGACGAACACCCGCGCGATCCGCCCACCGAGCGCGGAATAGATGCTGTGGGTCGAGGTGCAGCGCTCAAGCGCCAACCAGGCGACCAGGCCGGCGGTGAAGCGCGGATCGAAACTGGGACCGAGTGCCCGGCCCCAGGGATTATGGCCGAGCGTCCCCTCGCTCATGCCCGCCGACATGCGGCTGGCGGCATTGGGCATGACCGCGTTGCACAGGATGCCATGCGGGCGCCCTTCCTCCGCCAGATTGTGCATCAGCCCCATGACGCCGCCCTTGGCCGCGCCATAGGCGGACAGCTGGCCCATCCCCAGCATGCCGCCGCCCGATGTGGTCAGCACCAGCCGGCCGCCGCCCTGCGCCCGCATGTGCGGCCAGGCGGCGCGCGCGACATTGAAGGAGCCGCGCACATGGACGGCGAGCAGCGCATCGAGATCGGCCGCCGTCAGATCCTCGACCGGCGCGAAGCGCATATTGCCGGCATTGGCGATCACCGCGTCGATCCGGCCGAAACGGGCGATGGCGAGGTCGATCATCGCCTGCGCGCCGTCGGGCGACGACACATCATCGCCATTGGCG